>NZ_JACVTX010000036.1:0-41863 GCF_016624745.1 Erwinia sp. S43
AGAAACCGGAAATCTCAAAAAGTGTGTGGAACTAAAACGGGTGTACTTACACCCCCAGCCCTATCGATTCAGCAGAGCGACGCGTTGCTAACGTCAGAAGCTGGCGCGCGTCTGGAAGCGTTTCATCCTTTGCTTTACCACTTTCAGTAAGCGCGGCTGTGCGAAGCGTTTCAAACATGTTAGCCCCGCCAGACAATGCATTACCATCTATGCCCAGCCCCTGTCTTTCAACAACCTCAAAGTGATTAAGCATGGTCAGTCCATAACCAACGCGTTGCTCACTGACCGGTGTTAATACCAGCCCGCCACCCGATTTCTGCAGAGCATTTAACTGCTGCGGGAGCGCATCGCTTGCGTGTATCACCGTCAGCGATGGCGATAAATATTGACGGTCTATAAGTGCATCGAACATTGCACGGGCATCGCCGCTGACATGCACCTGAATCGGCAAATTGTGCTGAACAGCAAACCTGTATTCTTTATCCCGCATTACCCAGTTCTGCTGGCTGGATAAATCCCTAGGGATTCGCCAGCCCAGCCCGAGTTGAACACGACCGGTTGACTGCTTTTTGAGTTCAGCCAGGTGCTTTAAATCAATCATGTTTTTCGTGGTTTTATCAGGACCACCGTAATACATGATGGCGCGAATGCCGCTTTTTTCCAGCGCCCTGAAGCCAGCATCGCCCCAGGCAGGACCACGAATATTATCAAAGAAGTCGCCAGTCGTAGTGACGCCTGACTGTAACAGTTCGAGCGAACCAGAATATATTGCCTGCCAGATGTCATCCGGCTGCATCCCCTTTGCTAACTTGTTACTGACAGGGAAAAACTTTCCCTGTTTATTTCTGAACTGGCCACGCATGGTGGTGACCCATAAATGATTATGCGCATCGACGAACCCCGGCATTACATATTTACCCCGGGCGTCAATTATCTTTGCGTCGGCGGCGACAAGATTTTTGCCGATCTGTACTATCTGGTTATTGCGGATGAGGATGTCGGTCGAGGGTTGATCCTGTCCTTTATCTGTCATGGGTAACAGATAACCCTGACGGATGAGTAGAGTATTCTGAGGCGCGGCGCTAACTGAAGCAGAGAAACAACAGGCGGTAAATAGTACTGCTCGAAGTTTACAGGACATACCTACTCCTCCGTAAATCAATAGGGTTAACTCAGAGTATACACATTGTCATTGCGCTGATAAGACAGCTGTTGACCTGCTCCCCTTTAATTCACACGGAATGCTGTTGGCAACGTCCGAAGATCGCTCAAAGCAGCCTGTCACGCCTGCTTTAAAAACAGACTTAATGTGTTGAATTGGCTCCCAATTTAAATCCCAGAGGTTAATTAAAATATTGTAGAAGATTGATTTACAGATGTTTTTTATAAAATGAAAAATATTCATATGAAACGAGATGGGCGGTAATGTTGAGAGATTTCATCGTTCTGCCCGTCGCGTAATTCTTCCGAAACGAGCCTGCCAATTGTCGCGGCACAAGTAACCGCAGGGTGCATAGATGCAACGTAAATGCACTTGCTCTCATCAGTAAAACCAAGAACTGGATAACCATCCTGCGGGACAGGGCGTTCTCCTACTGAGTACTTGATGATAACGGCCGACTCTGCACCCGCGAGCCTGCTACTTACCGCGAGTTGTGCAGAAACCGCCGTTTCTCTTACGTTTCCACCTGCAGGGTAATCTTCTGCGGCTAACAAATCCCCGTTGCTTGCATGCCGAACCTCAATATCATCACCCGAGATTAGCGTCCTGACCACGCGCTGGGGGACGGCAAAGCGTAGTAATATTGCCGGTGATGGCAAAATCGGAACTGGAGAACCTGTACGCTCAGTCAGGGCTGGAATCCCGGTACCACAGGTCAGTACAACACAATCTGCATCCAGTTTACCCCGAGAAGTCAGGACTCCCGTCACCTTACCTTTAGTCATGCAAAAACCCGAAACGGTTGTTTGGGTCTGCAGCACAGCGCCTTTCTCACAGGCTTTGTCCACTAAGATACGTGTCGCCTCAGGAGCATCGATAGCGCCGTCTTTTACAGCATAGCGGGCTTGTTTGGGGGGATTGACTAACGCAGGCTCAAGTTGAGCTATTTCAGCATTATGAAGGAGGCTTTCATCCTTCATGAAGAACCCGTATGCCTCGCCGTACTTCAACGAACCACTCCAGTTAATCTGAAGTTCCGGTATTTTTTCTTCCAGCCTGTGCCAGTCTGCAATTGCGGCGCGCCGTAGAAGCACATCAGGCGCATCATCTTTCACCACACCGGTCAGCCAGCCAAACGCACTACCGGTGGCACCTGAAGCAGGCATATCTTGTTCAACAATGGTGACCTCAAATTCAAGGTGGGCAAGATGCCATGCGATTGATGCGCCAGTAATCCCGGCACCGACAACGACGATCCTTTTTTTTCGGCTCACTGTGCCAACTCCTTTTGGGAAACATGTTCATAACATGATGCAAAAGTAAGCGCTTAAAGACAACTTCTTAGAATTACAAAATTCGTTGCCACAACTCTTTATGACACCAGCTTTAGAGGATTGTATAACGCTCTAGGCTGGCTGTCAGAGTGTGACACGCAGTCACTGAGTAACAGACCGCTTCGTGCCAGGAGCGGACCTTGTTAAACACCCATGGATTAACGTTTTAAGTAATACTTTTAGCTGTGCATTGCTCCCATTGGTCATTGTGTAATCCATTTTTTAAGGGCATGAGCTATATAAAATGGATGCATTTTTTTTCGGTGTGTGTTAATTAAATAAAAAGTCTATATAGATGGAACAATAAAGATGCGCATTGATGAAATTCCTGCTTGTTTATTGCAACACGTCCGTTTTTATCTGACGACTCCAGACCTGAGTCGCTCAGAAGAAATGCAACGTAAACTCAATGAATTTAGTCCGTTTCATCATGAATTTTTGCTCTGGTCTCCAGGCTTTCATTCTCTTTCTTCAGTCAGGAATAATATACTGGATGCAGCAGACAATTTCCTAAATGACAAAGAAGAGTATAAGCTTTTAATTATTGACAGTACGTCAGAGGAACTACTGGGTTGTATTAGCTTATTCATAAGGAATCGGGCTATTCCTTATTTCGAGATCGGTTACTGGCTTGCCACGGATGCGATGGGAAAAGGCATAATGACTGAAGCATGCAAGATGGCTACAAAAATAGCCTCGGAATTTTTTAACGCTAAAAGAATCGAAATTCGTACTGCAAGACGTAACGTGCGCAGTCAGTCTGTTGCATTAAAGTGTGGGTTCAAACTAGAAGCCATATTAGCTTCTGATCGACTGGACAGCGCTGGAGTGATTGACGATACCTTTATTTATAAATACAGCAGCTGAGCGTACCGTGCCCTGAAGCTACAACGTGCGCTTTTTGATACAGTCCGATATTGGACAATAACGGCCCGCTCCGTGCCAGGCGCGGACATAGCTGCTATCAAAAAATTCAATTTACATCTACTTATCAGGTCTGTTCCATGGCATTTTTAACAATACACTTGCCATCCCACATAAACCGCTTACTCCTGCGAAGAGTAAGCCTGCTCCTACAAAGCCTGGCAGTAAAAAGAACCAGCTATCCGTGGTGTATCCTAATACAACGCCGACAAGAATCAGTGTGCCCGCAACAATTTGAACTTGTCTCATGGTCGGCAACGGTTGTTTCCTGTCTTCAATAGTCGGGAGGTTGGCGCTCTTCCAGGCGTTAATGCCGCCAGTCATCAGTAATACCGGCAAAGGGCTTGCTGCTTTCATGAGCTCGTTGGCATTTTGAGCCGTGCGCATGCCTGACAGACAATGGAAAATGACAGGCAAGCGATCTGTACCTTCCAACTTTTTACCTGCCCTAATATCGGTAAGAGGTAGTGAGTGCGCGTTCGGTATGTGCTCACGCAAGTATTCAGTGCAGTCTCTTATATCAACAAGAACAGCACCTTGATCAATAAGCCTTTTTGCTTCTTGTGGTGATACTGATTCTAAAGTCATTTGAAATCCTCGGGACAATAAATGTCTTTTAGCGTGGATATAACCTTTTTCACCGCGTCGTTTTTGATGAAATACTTCACTTTTTGCGCCACCCTTTCAGACTCAATTAAACCGTCTTCTTTCATTTTTGCTAAGTGCTGGGAGGTTGCTGAAGGAGTTAAGCCGGTCAAATGCCCCAAATCACCTGAAGAGGTGCCAGGTTTGTCGATCAGAATACAGAGGATCAACAGTCGATTGCTGTTGCTCATCGACTTAAGAAGCGTTGTTGCCAGCAAAGCGCTTTGCTGTAACTGAAACAGATGAGTCTCGTTCATTTTTTACTTTAGCATTTTCTAAATTTAGTAAAATCTAAATTAAATTTTACTCACACGCAATCAAGCAATTTTAAGGGCAGCAGTATGTCGGCAGTTCGCTCATAGCTGCCTGTGATGCTCATAGGTAACTCCTGAGTTGTTTGAGGGTATAACAAACTGCTGCTGTCGGAACGGCGCTGATGGCCAGCGCCGCCCTCAGAGTTTCAGCATTCAGGGAAAAACATTGAGATGGGGTAATCTTCGTGCTGGCAGAAAGTGTTTTCTCAGTCACCTTTTCCCGTTAAAAGCAGATTCAAGAGGCTGGTATCCGACATGCACTGCCTGACCAGATTTGCTCCGGCTGCGAAAGCAGCAATATTAATGACAGACCCCAGCCACATCACCGGGTGCTCCACTGCCATCCCGGTGACTGGCGGGAATATCAGCGCGATCGTTACCAGCGCACCGATAAGCATGTTCTGCCTGCCGCTCCTGACAAACCGCCGCCCTTCCCGCCGTACCAGATACGGATGCAGGAGCAACGTCACCGGCATCATGGCCGGTCGGGTACGCATATTCTGCAGCAGCCTGGACTCGCTTTCCGTTAACCCGTGTTCGCGGATAAATCGCGAAAGGTGTTCCGTTGTGATGCTGTCAGTCACATTCCCGGCCGCGCCGGAGGTGTCGCGGCTCCAGCGCCTGAGAAGGCAGCCTCTGCCACTCAGCTCAGGCAGCATGACGTAGAGAACCAGCAGGGCCACCGCTGAGGTGACAATAACGAGAAATCCGCTCATCGATTACTCCAGTGTTTTCTGTGGTGCAGGTTTAGGCTCCGGCTCGGTGTGAACTCGTTCGTGTCGCACGATATTCACTTCATCGCTGCGGAAATCACGGTCATGCAGAACGTCATCCGTTTTATCCTGCCCGTACCGTGCCAGCAGGCTGTCTTCCAGCTCACGCTCCGCGTTGTCTGCCAGTCCGTGGCGGTCTTTCTCCCCACCGTTGCTGTCCTTCAGCCCGGTGTATTCTTCGGCACCTCGCTGTTCACCCTGCTCCTCTTTTTCTTCTGTACCCAGGGTATTGCGGATAGCCCTCTCCAGCGCTTCTTCATCCTTCACCTGCAGCTCCTCGCCCGCGGATGCGCCTGCTGTCTCTGGCGAACGGGTTTCGCTCTCCTCTGTGCGACCGGCGGACAGGATCACCGGGCTGTCGGGATTTTTATCCATCAGCGTCAGCGCCTGCCTGATATCTTCGGCCTGCAGTATTTCACCGTGTTTTTCACCGCGCTGCAGTACGATCCGGTTACCGTCTCCGGCTCCCTCATAATGCGCCTGACTGAAGTCAACCTGTCCGGTTGCCGGCGATACCGGGACATGCCAGTTACCGCGCTGTCTGCCATTTTCGTTAATGACTGGCCAGATGATTTCCGGCGTCTTCCCAGACAGAAACCGTGCGTCCGCCATCAGGTCACTGTCGGTGCGCTGCGCCAGCCGGGTGTCCGCCACCGGCTGGCTTTTATCCCACAGCCTGACTTCGCGTTCAGCGAGGTTATCTTCCGCCCGCATCACCACGTCATGCCCCGTTTCCCGTTTCCCGCTGTTACTCTCAACCTGCTTTGTCCATCTCTGCAGATTTTGCGCGTAAACCTGCACGTGTTCTTTCGTCCTCGACAGCTGCACATAGGCGTTGTCCAGTGTCGCCATCCTGCCGGTTGACGCCAGTGCAATGACATAGTCCACAGAGGCACCCTGGGAGCTGTAGTTCGTGACCGCGTAGCCATAGTCCATATGCTGATCCGCGAGTGACCGGTTGGGATTGAGGGTAAGCGTCCGGCCGCCGGTATCGAGGGTTATCTGTCCGTCCTTTGTCACCCCCGTGACGGTGCCCTTATCACTCGACATAATTCCCCGCTCACGGTCAGTGGCCGTCAGACGTATTTTTTCACCGGTGCTTATCTCTGCGGTCCTGGACGTGTACACGGCCACGCTCTCTTTACGCAGTTCCGGAGGGGAAAGCCAGCGGTCATCAGCACCTTCCAGACCGTGCATGCGGACAATACCGCTGTCCTGGTCAGACTCTCCCACTTTGTAATACTTTTCCCCGATCCTGACCGTGTTATCCCGGTTAGTCGTCCAGAATGAACGGCGCCCGAGATCGGCATTGCTGTTACCCACCCGGATAAGCTGATTCACCACAGTGCTTTCGTCCCTGTCCAGCACGCGCTGTTCAATCAGCTTTTCATGTACCTTCTCATTCAGCCTCTGGCGGTCACTGTTCAGCGGCGTGATTATCAGTGTGTTATCCCGCGCTTCCGGTGTCCTGCCGGCATAGTCATCAGCGACAAGGGAGTAAATGTCGATGCGGGGAACATCGATCTCTTTTTCCGACAGCCCCATTTTCGCGCCTTCTTCGATCGCCTGTTTTTCAGCGGCAACCTGAAGTGCATGCACGTCAACAACACTGCTTTCAGGGACAACCGCCTCACGCTGCCTAGCCACCACCTCCGGGCTGACATGCTCTGCCACGGAAAGGGCTTCTTTGACATTACCGGCGATGATCGCTTCAACAGCCGGTCTCAGTGCCGGCGTCTGACGCACAATCTCTTTCATGACGGCCACATCTGCCGCGCTGCGATCCAGTGTCAGCGCGAACGGTGCACCGGACTCCAGCGATTTGAGCTGATCCTTGTCGCCACTCAGTACCGCCCGGCCTCCTCCTTCCGCGATAACCGTCAGCAGAGAGGCCATCTGTGCGTTGCCGTTCATGGAAGATTCATCGATAACAAACAGCGTGTTGCTGTAATCGCGTGCTTCCCCTGCCTCCTGCCACTGGCTGTTTTCACTGAGGAAGCTGGCAATGGTCTGCGCCGGGATACCGGCACCGTTCAGTTCACTCACCGCCCGGTGAGTGGGTGCCAGACCGGCAATAACCGGCGGATTGTCCATTTCGCTGACCGCAGTGGCCACCGTTCGGAACTGTGTGGTTTTCCCCACACCGGCGTAGCCCTGAATGCCGATGATCCGGTCACGGGAGGTGAGAATAAGATCGGCGGCCTGACGCTGACCGTCGGTCAGCCTGCCTGACTGCTCTGCGGTCAGGCCACCGGCGATAAGCGGGCTGACCGCATTTTTCCCTTCCGCCACATGCCGCAGGATGGTCAGCTCATTGTCGAAATTGTCGCGTGAAATAAACAAACCGGCCGCACCCTGTTCCGGACTCAGCGGGATGATTTCTCCCCGCTTCTGCAGCAGACTCATATGCAGCGAAAGGTTCTCCGCCAGAATCACGTTATCAGTGGCAATCTCCGCCCGGACGGCCGTTTCACTGAAGGTCACGCTGGTGCCTGTCACCTTCTCAATGGCCAGCCGGACCTCACGTTCATTGAGTGACATTTTCCGCGCGCCCAGTGCCCGCAGCGCATCCGTCAGGTCGTTCTGGCCGCTCAGGGATTTCAGACTGCCGGTGATGGTCACCAGTGGTTTGTTTTCCTCCAGACGTTTTGTCAGGGAGTGTTCATCAAGACTGGTGAAAGCAGTGACGTTGTCACCACTTCGCTTCAGCATGTTGATGGTGGCGTCACTGACATCCCGCCCGCTCAGCACGGCGATGACACTCCCCTCCTCGCGGCGTGTTGCCCCGAATGATTCTGTGTACCCGTAGTCGGCATACAGCGGCGCGTCAGGATTTACATGTACCTTCTCTCCGCGACTGTTGCTCATGACCAGCTTGTCCTTAAACAGCCATTTCCCCTGCTTCAGACCGGTGACCGTCAGCATTTCGCCAGCACCGGCCCTGACGTGGATACCGGCTGAGGCCCGCAGCTGCTCCCCTTCACGCAGTTCCAGCGTTTTTTCACGGTAAAGCCGGTAATGGCTGTCGATGGCGCTGATTTTCAGTCCCACGGTCTGGCCTTTTTCGTTTGTCAGCGTTATCCACCATCGAGGCGGTGTCGTTCATTCCCTTAACGTAGCTGTTCATCCCTCTCCTCAGTCCGGCTACTGCGATGTTCTGCAGCATGATGGACTGCGCGGATTTACTGCTGTCAAAAAAGTAATTATAGGAACCGGCCAGCTGGTCTGCATAGACGGTCTGAGGCGCGGTACTGCCGGGCAGCATTTTTGCCGCATGAGTCAGGAACGTTCTGCCGGTGGCATTACTCTGTGCCTGCAGCAGCGTTTTCAGTCTTGGTGCCGCATCACGGCAGTACATGAAGTTAGCGCCTGAAGTATCTCGCCACATTATTCCGCGCAGCGGGCTGGGTTTACTGAAAATAACCGACTGGACGTCAGCAGATTCCATTACGTCCTGATAGGTGTATTTCTGGTTCAGCATGATATCGGGAACCACACATTGTTTCGTGTATTCCACCAGGTTATAGGACAGAACCGGATCGCGGCTTTCGATGGTAAAGCTGTCCTGCATCAGTTTGGAGGCGAACAGCATCCCGGTTTTGGTGTAGGCCCGCTCGTCCGGGAAATGGAACGTATCTTCATACAACGTGGCCAGCGTGTAGCCGGTCCCGGTGACCAGATACAACGGTATGGCGAGTCCAATCGGCACGTTATCGACCCGACCAATCGTCTGCGGCGCGGTCAGGTCATTAACCACCACGGTCGTTTTGGGCGTCAGCAGCAGCGTGGTGACCAGCACAAACGTCAGCCCCCACATGAACATCACTTTCAGATCGTGGGTTTTAAGCCAGGTCAGGATACAGAAGATGATGCCCAGCAGTTCCGCTATCCACACCAGCGTTTTCCAGCCGTCATTCTGCATGACGGTAGCCACTGCGTTCAGCCCCATTGTGATCATGCCGCCACCGCTGGCGACCCACATTTCAAGCGCCATTAGTTACCCCCGAACTGGTAGTTGGACAGGATATTGTCAGACACGGAGGAAGAGAGCTGCTGGCGTGTTTCGGCCAGACTGCGATCGTATTCCGCCAGTCCACTCTGCTGCACCTGAATGCGGGCCACGCGCGCGCTCAGTTCATTGCGGACCTGCCGCAGGTTTTCACGAAAATGTTTGTTCTCTTCATCGGTATCGAGTGAACCGGCGGCACTGGTAACCGATATCGTACTCACCGCCCTGCATGCACATCGTGGATGTGATGATGTTGAGCCAGGAGATAAGCGGGTATTTGTACCAGTGAACGTTGTAGAACGTGCCCGGGTGTTCATTCGCGGTTTTGGTCCCTGTTCCGGTCGGCGCGCCGGGGATCGGGATGGTGAAACCGCCCATATTGACCATGCAGCCCGGCGCCCGGGTGACATCGGTCATGGCGAACGGCTCCCAGAAGCCAATCGCAATACCCGGCCGTTCAAATACCGGTGGCGGCACAGGACAGAACTGGATCGGCGATGACGGATTCGGTGTGTCCGGCAGTTTACCTGACGAGACTTTCACGTTACCGATACTCATGGGAAACAGACATTCCCAGCACACATCGGTAATGGGATTCACCCAGCGGCCATCACAGGTGGGGTCTTTCGCCTGGGCCGGAAGGCTGAACCACAGGACCATGATCAGACTGACTGCGCGCCACCCCATATCAGTTCCCCCTGGCTTTGTCGTACGCCGCCTGCAGGGTACTCAGCTCAGCGGCTCCGCCGATAAACGAGACATTACCGGCATTTGCTCCCTGCACCGGCATGACGATAAAGGCCGGTGTACCCTGGATTTGCAGGCGTTTTGCCAGTGCCTGATTCGCTGCCAGCCCGCTGCCATCGGCAATGTTCTCAGGCACATTCTTCACACCGGCTTTCGCTGCTGCAGCACGGATATCGTCAGTGCCGGAACCGCCCTGTCAGAATCCTTTTATAATCGGGTCATCGGAACGGTGAAACTTTCGGCGGGTTCGGCTGAACCTGAAATATGGATCGCCGTCAGTGCTGACTGGTTCTTTCCGTTCCCGGTTGCCGTCGTTAATGCCGCCGAAGCCAGAAAACTTCAGAGAAGAAATGAACAGGCTTTCCTGATTGAAGTGGTTGAAGAAGAAATTGTCCCTGAAATAAAATCAGCAAACGGCGGCGCAGCTGCGGAAAAGAAAAAGAATTCCGCATCCGGTATTCAGAAAGAGAAAATAATGGAGCGTTTCTATCAGGGCTGGTCTGTAAATGAGATTGCGGCTGACCAGTCATGCTCCGCATCATCTGTTTATAAAACCGTATTCAGTAAAACGGGTGTTTCCGCGATGGAATACCGCTACAGAAGGTGGCAGCTGATATATGACCTCTACTGTGCAACGCCCAGACGGTCAATGAAAGAGATTAGTGAAATCTGTAGTGTCAGTCATTCACAGATCTATCACGCCGTAAAGAAAGTGGCAGAGAAAGAAAACAGAGAACTCCCGAAAGAAAAGAGAGACAGAAAACTCTCTGAAAAGGATGTTGAAGAAATTCGGTTGAAACTGTCACAGGGAGTGCTCAGAAAAGAGATCCTCGAACAGTACGATATTACAACCATGGCGCTGATTAAATATGTCGGTAAAGACCCGTCACAGAATATCATTCCAAAGGCATTTAAGGAAAAAGTCATCAGGCTGAGGATGATGGGTAAAACAATTGAGGAGACGGCTGACAAGCTTGAAGTCAGCGTTCAGTATGTTAAAAAAGCCTGGAAAGAGGCAAAAGAAAAGCCTGATACTGAAAGGCGGAGATTAAAATATGACAACCGGAATCCTCTTTCAAAACGCGACAGAGATCAGGCAGTCAATGCTGTTCTGATCGGTGGTCATACCAGAAAGCAGATATATACGCAGTACGGCATTAATGCACTGACACTGCGCAGGTATATTCGCAAAGCGCTTGAAAAAGAAACTGACGAGCTAAGAAAGGGAAATGAAATTGCTGATAGTCAGGCCAGTATAAAAGACAAATCCCAATAGATATTAATAAAGATAATTTGTGGTGGCAGGTTAACCTGTCATCATAATCAGGGAAAGAATTTTTTTAGTCTGCCAGCGACCTGCTCGTTCATTGTTGCTAACCATTCAGGATCGAGAAGAGAAGCATTTTTTATGACTCTGGACTGGTCAATAGTTTCTTTTTGCACACCGAAAATGGCATCTACAACGTATCCTGTAACGATCGCATTTTTAGCGATAAGCTCAAGTTTATCATCAAGAGTCTTTTCATCCGGCCCCTTTTTCTTTGAATTTTCATGCACGCGCAATCCAAGTTTGAACATTTCCATTACGAACGCAGAACGGTTCGCTGTTTCCCTGCTTTCTCCATCTTCCAGTCTGGCCTGTACATGCTGATCGACCTTTTCCAGGAATGAGTAGGGTATAGTGAGATTCACACGGTTTCGTTTATTTTCTGAATCTTGAGACATCGTATTTTCCCTCGAAAAATAATTTAAGCCATCAGCTGTTAAGGATACTCCCATACCATTCTCTAACCTGCAATCCTTTGAAAGGCAAAAACAGGTTACCACAAGGTAACCACGTGGTCACCATGCGGTAACCACAAGAAAAATATCACCTTGAAAATGCTGTTATCATGGTAACCACGTGGTAACCATGTAGTTACCACGTGGTTCGATTTTTTCTTATGTATATGATTTTAACCAAAAGCACTTCGTGGTAACCATTGGGTAACTCCGTGGTGCCTATTCAGACACCGCGTGGTAACCTTCAATTGTACGCTTTTCAACCTGCTTTGCATTATAACTATGATTTTAAAGGAGTTAACAGGCAAAATTTATTTTGCGAGTGGTGTGTCAAAATATTTACATCGTGATATTATAGTTTTGTATCTCGTCCCTTTCCCTTTAAAAACCGGTGGCCTTATGCGATCTATTATTATTGCAATCGCCCTGCTGGCGTCAGGACTCAATATATCAAAATCTATTGCTGACTGTTTTATTCAGGCTGGCCAGTGGTACTCAATCGATCCCGACTATCTGCGCGCTATCGCCTGGCAGGAATCCCGCTACAATCCGAAGGCCATCAATTATAATCGGGACGCGAAAGGTAAAATAACCAGTACCGATTACGGCATCATGCAAATCAATGACGCCACGCTCAAAAACTTCAGGAAAGAATACCCGGCACTCACCCCGGAAAAAATGCGGGCCGATCCCTGCCTCAACATTTATGTCGGTGCAATGGTGCTGAGAAGAAATTTCAATCAGTATGGAGCCGGGTGGCTTGCTGTCGGAATGTATAATGCAGGTGTTAAGAACAGGGAGATTACCATCAGGAATCGTTACCGCTATGCGATGCTCATCGATGGCCACTACAAAGATATCAGGGCTGGAAAAATTCCGCGAAAGGTCATTGAGAGAAACTGACTGTCTGAATGGTTTAGTTTTCTTCTGACAGCTCTGCGATCTCTGGAACCGTTTCTGCTTTTATCCGGTTCGATGCCGGATAAAAACAGAAGGCGATAAAGGAGCCTTGCGGCTCCTTTTATAAATCACTCCGTAACCTTCATAACTCGTCTTATCTCGCCGTCAAAACCCTGACTGTGCCAGAAAAGCGCCTGCCCCGTTCTGTACAGTGCGCCTGATTTGTAATTCTTTTTATCAATTTTAACCCCTTCAAATTCTGTACCGTATTTCTTATGAATCCCCGACAGTGCTTTATCGAGAATTGCATCGGTAAACTCCCTTTTCAGAGAAATATACCCCACGCCGCCGTAAACCACATTGAAAGCAGAACGACAGGAGACGGACATATCCTGTGACGAATCAAAAAAGCTGTCCCTGTATTTTTCAGTAACGGATTTAACGTTTTCCTCAGTGGGCCCGTCAGTCCAGGAAACCGTTATGCTGTCATAATGATTTTTACGCACTGAAAATTTCACGCCGGGGAACTGTGATTTAAGTTCTTTTCTGATGTTTTTTGTAACCTGATTCGCGCCGGACTGTTCCTGTGTAAGATGACTGTATCGTTTATCTGTTTTCAGCTGAATACAAAGGTTTTCAAAAATCACCTTAGCTCTGTCAATCTGCTTACGCTTATTGTCTTCTACCTGAAGGCAGTGTGATACCAGATTGTCCAGTTCATCCCCGGATATGACCTCATCTGTCACCGACCACTGCACACCGTGAAGAATGCTTTCAGGGAGACTTCGGGAAATGCTGCCATTAAAGAATGCAATATCAAATTTAGCATTTCCGCCACGCGTCATTATTCCTTTGACGGAAACGACTGTTTCCGGTTTTTGTTCCCCATCAATCGCGAAAACAGCCCCACGGCCTTTATTATAGAGATTCGTACTGACAACCTGGCCGACTACCAGAGGCTTTTGCTGAGTATTTTTCATTATTAATGCCCTCCTTTAATTTTAATAAAACGGCCCGACCGGGCCGTCTGTTATTCAGAACGGAATATCACAGTCTTTCGGGTGCGCTGATGTGTCATAAAAATTGCGGTCCGGATGCAGAGCCTTTTCCAGTGGGATGTGGCCCTTTGCAACCGACGATGCGACATACAGATCCAGCCCGGCCGCCAGTGCTTCGTGCAGTTTTTCCATGAACACGGTGTTATTCCTGGTAAGGATCTCGAGCACCAGTCGCCGGTGAATGGCTGCCGCAGTAAAGAGGTTACCCAGCCGTTTATGGATGGTGCCGCTGCGGCTGATGATGTAACGCTCAGGCGAATTTATCCCGGTATCGTAAAGCGCCGATTCACTGCCTGCGCTTGACGTTATGCGTTTGAGTGAGGTTAGATTCAGGGACATCAGCTCAGAGACTTCAGCCCGATCAAAAACCAGAAAATCACGCCCCCATTCACCATTTCGCGTCGGATAATAGAATCCTTCCCCTCTCATAAGTGAATCAGCCGAAACCTGTAATTCCTCATCCAGACTGGTGGCATTCACACAAATTTTTTCCACCCATGTTTTGGAAGATTCAGAAGCGGCGGTGTTAACGTTGTGTGTGTTCATGCTGGTTTTCCTCTCAGTGGTTATCTTCATGTTTCGGTGAGTTCGTCGCGGCAGAGGGCAAAGGAGCAACGCCGGGCGGGTGCTACGACCAGCCCTCCGCGCCGGACTGGCCGGAACATGGCCACGGCAGCGGAGATGAGCAGGAACACACCTGCACGCCACAGCGTGCCCCTCAGCGGCCACGTCTTTTTGTGGCCAGTGAAACGCGCTGGCGCCAGCCAGCTGCAGAGCCCTGGACGTTCGCCATCAGACCCCAGCCGGCAGGCCCGAAACCCGTTTACGGGGTTCGGCGGAGCTTACCGGCTCTGCCGGTTAGCGCAGTAGGGCTGACGACCCGGCAACGCCGGGGAGCCGGAGGGGGCCATGCTGAGGTTTACGGTTCTGAAGGACGTTCAGTTGCAGCAGCTGCATGACGGGAGAAAGGAGATAAACAGCAGGAGAGGAAGAGGAAGTAAAAGCAGTACAGTAAAGATGATGCAGTCACACAGAAATAATCTCACGCGAACGGAGCAGAGCTGCGCGTCAGCGCAGCCTTTATCCGGTGACGGAACGGCATGCGGCAGTTTTCAGCCGGACGTAAACCCGCCCAGACCAGGCGGGGATAAACGAAATCCTTTAAAGGCCCGGCATCAGACTTTAGCGGCCAGATCCGGTCCCTGCCCCGGATGAAGCACAACATGGGATACATCCGTGACTTCCCGCGCTTTATTAAGATCACAGGCTGCCTGCATCGCCAGCCAGAGCCTCGCTGAAATACCCAGACCGGCCTCCAGGCGTACCGCCATCTCCGCGCTGACAGACGTCTTTCCTGCCGCCAGTTTACTTAACGCAGCGGGTGAAACACCGAGACTTTTCGCCAGAGAACGCAGCGAGACATTGTAGTCTTCCAGGTATTCTGTAATCAGCCCGCCCGGATGCGGGGGATTAAACATTGCCATCAGTGATAGTCCTCCAGATTGAGTATCCAGGCATCGCCATCCGTAAATTCAAATGTGATACGCCAGTTTGCCCGGACGGTGATCGAATAGATATTTTTCCTGTCACCCTTGAGTGGATGAAACCGGAAACCAGGATAGAGACGAAAATCATCGATCGACACGGCCTCATCGATCGCCAGCAGGCGCAGCCGGATACGATCCACGTCCTGAGCCTGAACGCCGCTGGCGTCGCCTTTCTCAAACAGTTTCTGAAGCCCTTTATGCTTCCAGCTTTTTATCACGTACTGCCTCCTGTTTCCTTCTGAGGAACATTATACCATACGTTTCTCAACGGGAAACGCTTTCAATGGGTATGCCATTTCCCGGATATCAGGCAGGTAGCTGTATTGCATACCTGCCCGCACAGAGTCAGGGATGGTAGTACCCCACAATGAGGTCCGCGCGCAGAGACTTCTCGATACGATCCCACTCAGCCTCTCCTCCTTCTTCAAACGCAGAGGTCACCATTTTTTTGGCCAGAAGCCAGGCAGCTACAACAGCGGACGGAATTAACGGATGTGGTACTGACCAGTCAGTGACTGAATCGCACACAGGTCAGCGATGTGAAGTGCGGCACCGTCAATCAGTTCCAGTCGTTCAATGTGTAACATGCGTTCTTCTTTATCACAGAGTGACGCCAGAAAACGCATTTCTTCTGCCAGCCGAGGGGAAAGGTTACGGATGTTGATCTGTCCCACCCATGTTTTGGAAGATTCAGAAGCGGCGGTGTTGACGTTATGTGTGTTCATGCGTAAGCGTCTCATTTAGACCGTCTGTGCAGTTGGCTCCGATTCCTGGATAATAGTGTCCACATTCTTTCAATTGTCATTGTCGAAGCTGACTTGCATGAGATTCATATCAGACTCCTCATACGTAATTAATCATCATCTTTTTCCAGATCGTATCTGATCCTTGCGGCGTCAAGTTCAGGGAAATTTATCTCGGCCCAGCGATCAAGAGCTTTAAGTGTGCTGACGAGTGAGTCTGCCACTCCTGTCAGGCTGTATTCTACGCAGGCAGGTTTTTCTTCGTGGTCAAATCTGGACACCAGGCCATGTCGTTCAAGTTGCCGCAGAGTCTGGGTAAGAACCTTTTGTGAAATTCCCTCGATTTTTCTCATCAGTTCGCCATTGCGCATGGGACCTTCAGCGAGAGCAGGAAGGATAAGCATTACCCATTTTCCTGATATAAGCGCAAGGGCATCACGTGCTGAACATTTATCAGAGTAAACGTTTCCTGGGTATGGCATGAGTAGTTACCTCAAAGTGCGTAATTGATTGCATAACAAAAAGAAAACACTATGACAGTTAAAAGTCATTAGGGAGGTCCAATATGAATGTACTGATTATCACCGCTCACCCTGAGGCGGATTCGTTTAACTCATATCTGGCTGCCACAGCCGCACGAGTATTTGAAAAGCAAGGCTCAGTGGTTAACTCAGTCAATTTATACAGTGAAAACTTCGAACCTGTTGAGGGTAAAATCTTTTACCCGGACAGACAGGATTCAGTGAGGTTTGATGCCCTGAGGGAACAGCGCCACCACTGGGAAAAGAAAATTCTGCCCGATGATGTTTCGAGACACATTCAGTTATTGATCAACTCTGACCTGTTGCTTCTGCATTTTCCTTTCTGGTGGTTTGGCATGCCCGCCATCCTGAAAGGATGGATGGATCGGGTGTTTGTTTATGGTGGGATCTATGACAGCAGGCACCGACATGAGAATGGCGTGATGAAAGGTAAGCGTGCGTTACTCTCCGTTACTGCCGGTGCGCCTGAAAATGCCTGTGGCTATAATGGACGTCATGGCGACATGCGATTGATGTTATGGTCACCCATACATGCGCTTCATTATATAGGTTACAACATGCTGGAACCTTATCTTATACATGGGGTGCGTGGCGGCCTCGATGGAATAGCAAAAATAGAGCAGCAGAAGTTACTGGATGAAAAAGTGGAAGACTTTGAAAACAGACTAACCAATATACATGAATGGCCCATCATCCCCTTCAATACAGAAGATGATTTCAACGAAGACAAAACATTGAAGCCTGAAGCTCCGGAATACAGTCCGTTTGTGCGACATGATCCAGATAGCTGGAAAAATTCTTAATTTCAGGCTCATGCAGGCCTCAATGACTTTCAAACAGAGTTAATATGCAAGTCTCATAAAAACCGTGTCGACAACCAAACAGCATGACTATGCTTAATTCCGTGTTGGAGTTGATGCTGGACTGAGAAGGCTTTGGTACATGAACTCCATAGCCGAATTTTGTACATGTAACAGATAGTCTTTGGCTTCTTTTACATGACAGCGTTTGTCCAGCATTGCTTCAGATGAAACCTCCTTGCCACGAGTTACAGGGGGGCAGGGTATAAACACAGTATCGGCGTCGCAGGTCGAAAGTAATTGTCTGTCAACCTGATACCTCTCCAGTTTACTTCTAAGTTCAGTGGTAACACGGTCTGGCCAGCAGTCAGTAATGATCACGTCAGCACTTTCTATGACATATTTATCATGAGTAGTATGAAAGTTTTTAATTCTGCCACCATGAGCAATCAGTAACTCTGGCGGCGCTATCTGAGTCACCGTTATAGGCAATACAGATGCAGCTTCGATCCATGAGCTTAATATGTTTGCATCAGGCCCGAGAACGACAACGTGGATATTGTTCCACCCTCCCTTTAAATGCCTTATGTATGTCAAATCTCCCAGAATCTCACAGGGATGATTACTGTGAGTTCGCAGGTTTATGACTGACATTTTGGTTGCTGCAGAAAATTGTTCAAGCTTATCAAGAGAAGGTGTCCGGATGGCAATAATGTCAAACCAGTTTTCAAGGAAGGACGCCAGGTCCTCCACAGACTCACTACCTTCAAGTCTGGCATTCAGGTGGGTGACAGTTGCACCCATGGCGGCACCTCCAAGACTAATCGCTGCCGGATTGCGCCAGCCCGGCAACTCCTCAATTAATCCCACTCTTGCATGGCAAAGCGTTTCAGGCATTTGTCGCCTCTGCCAGCAAGAAGACAGTTCGATAGCTCTTATGGATACTTTTTCTATGGTATCTGGATCCATCGCATCGATCCTTATCAGACTGGCTGGATTCATCTCTTGTCCTTTTCTGTTAAGAGCAAACATTATATATCTTAACCGCGAGCCGTTTTCCTAGTCACAGGTCACTCCGGTATTCCACGGCAGCAGATCGCGCAGCCGGTTCACCGGCCAGTCCTGGATATGCCCCAGCACATAGCGCAGCCACGCCTCCGGCTCCACGCCGTTCAGCCTGCAGGTGCCGATCAACGAGTACAAAACGGCGGCACGCTCCCCTCCCGCATCAGAACCGGTGAACAGCCAGTTTTTCCGGCCCAGTGCGACGCCACGCAGCGCGTTCTCTGCGATGTTGTTATCTATTTCGGCCCAGCCGTTGCGGCAGTACAGGTTCAGCGCGTCCCACTGTTTCAGCAGGTACGCGAACGCCTTCGCCGTATCCGAGTGGCGCGACAGGACCTTCATCTGCGACTGTATCCAGTCGTACAGCGACTGCATCAGCGGGACGGTTCTGGCTTTTCTGTCCGCCAGCCGTTTGTCTGCCGGGCTGCCGCGTATCTCTGCCTCGATGGCATACAGCCCACCGATACGCTTCAGCGCTTCGGTAGTGATATCTGTTGGCGTACGGACGTGAACGTCGTGGATTTTTCGCCGGGCATGGGCCATGCAGGCCGCTTCGGTTATGCGACCGTCTTCGTACAGCGCGTTATAGCCACCGTAGGCATCTGCCTGCAGGATACCGCTGTACCCGGCAAGGTGCTGCTGCGGATGTATTCCCTTACGGTCCGGTGAGTACGCGAACCAGACCGCGGGCGGAAGCTGTGACCCCGCGTTGCGGTCATCCCGCACGTACACCCACAGCCGGGCCGTGCGCGTTCTGCCGCTGCCCGGATCGTGAACCGGCACAGGGATATCGTCGGTGTGCACCTTACCCGGCATCAGTACATACTGGCGCAGCAGGTCATACAGCGGCTCCAGCAGCTCGCTCAACGCCCTGACGGCGGTATATTTCCGACTGGCGGTAGAGAGGCGTGTGCCCAGCTGCGCCGGCGTCAGATGGACTTTACCGTCGCGGGTTACCGGCCAGACGAAGCGCCCCCGCTCCAGCCGTTTGGTGAACAGGCACAGACCGTCGCGGTCAGCCCACTGCATCTTTATCATGTTGCCCCGTCGCCCGCGAAAGATAAACAGGTGCCCGCTGAACGGGTCCGTACGCAGCGTGTTCTGCACTTTCGCTGCCAGCCCGTTAAAGCTGCAGCGCATATCCGTCACGCCGGCGACCAGCCAGATGCGTGAGCCAGCCGGAAAGTTAATCATGCCTCACCCTCCCTGAGTTCACTGACCAGTACGTGCAGCAGCTCTGGCGTCAGTGGCCCGGTCAGGCTCAGGCTGCCGCCCGGTAGCGTCAGCTTGCAACTGATGACCGGGGGAGAGTCTGATGATACTGCCCCGTTGTGCCTGGGTGGCGAAAGAGGCTCCACGGTAACCGGGATGAGAGAGGCCCTGCTGGCAGGATCCAGCAGTCCCTGACGATGCAGATTACGCCAGTTGAAGAGCAGGTTATCGTTGATGCCATGCTCACGTGCAATTTGTGCCACACAGGCGCCCTGCTGCAGGGTTAAATTTGCAAGGCGGATTTTGAACTCCAGAGGCCAGTCCGGACGGCGTTTTTTAACCGGCAGATTTGTCTCAAGATTGAAGGCGTAAAGCTCTTCTTCCAGACGCTCAGGCGTGTATTCCTCCGGCAGTGGCCAGTTAATGCCGGTGCGGCGAAAACGCGTAAACATTTTATGTATAGCGGAATTACTGATGTTGAGTTGCTCTGCGATTTCACGGTAAGTCAGGGCGTCGTTAAACCGCAGGCTTAGTGCAGTGAAAATCCAGGGTCTTCTGATGTAAGGCGTGTTTTTGTCCACGGTAGTGTCCATGTTCGCGAAAGTGTCCATGGTAGAAAACGCGGAAAAAAATAAAAGACGGTCTGGATAAGACGCTTACGTTCATGCTGGTTTTCCTCTCAGTGGTTATCTTCATGTTTCGGTGAGTTCGTCGCGGCAAAGGGCAAAGGAGCAACGCCGGGCGGGTGCTACGACCAGCCCTCCGCGCCGGACTGGCCGGAACATGGCCACGGCAGCGGAGATGAGCAGGAACACACCTGCACGCCACAGCGTGCCCCTCAGCGGCCACGTTCTTTTGTGGCCAGTGAAGGCGCTGGCGTCAGCCAGCTGCACGCCCTGGACCTTCGCCATCAGACCCCAGCCGCAAGGCCCGAAACCCGCAGGGGTTCGGCGGAGCTTACCGGCAGGGCCGGTTAGCGCAGTGGGGCTGACGACCCGGCAACGCCGGGAAGCCGGAGGTGGATTTAGTTTAGTTAGGACGGCAAGAAAAAATCTATTGATATCCCGGGAGGTTTTCTTGATCTTCTACACCCATAGCAGTTGGATGAAAAAGCACTGAAGAATCATTTTAGATTTTCTTTGAGCAGTAACCTTTGCAGAATATCTTGTAGCTGTCATGTGGAAAAGAAACCAATCCACATGGGAATTTCAACATGAAATTTAAGATAAAAACATAGTTAAATCATAAAAATAGAAAGAATTTAACATGGGTAAAACCGTCATTTTTTCACTATGTAGTTAATGAGATTATTATTGATAATACTTATTATTCAGCCATATGCCTCCACTTAACTGAAAATTCAACCATTATGCAGGCCAGTGATTTCACACATGCTTAGCACCTCTTTCAAAGTATCAAATCAAAATAGTACAATATTTTATAAAAAAACAAAAAAAATTGCACAAGGCAAAAATTAATGTACCATCGAGATATTATTTGCTAACGGAGTGGTGTGATGAAAAGTAATTACGGTGGAGTAGATGAAACAGCACGTAGAGCAAATGCGATGCTGCGCAGCATGAGTGCTGACATCATTGGCAAGCGTGCAGAGTTTGGTCTTGATCAGTATTACCAGACGTTCACCCGCAACTCCGTGGCAAATCTACCTAAACTTAGCCGCCGGGCCGTTGAACAGGCCATTGAGGAAATGGAGTCAAACGGCCACATATTTGGAAAAAAAGATGCAGGAAACGCGAAACATTATGCGCTGACCGTCCAGGATGTTACGGATATCTATGCGCATCGCAAGGTGCCTAAGTATCGCGAGCTGCATAAAGGGGATGGGCCTTTTGTAATTTTCGTGGTGAACCTCAAAGGTGGGGTATCAAAAACGGTAAGCACCGTAACCCTTGCCCATGGTCTGCGCGTGCACCCCGACCTGCTGCAGTACGACCTGCGTAATCTTGTTATTGATCTCGATCCTCAGGCATCCAGCACTATGTTTCTGAACCACGCCAACAGTATCGGCTCAATTATGGAAACAGCCGCTCAGGCGATGTTGAACGACCTCGATTCAGAACAGCTGCATCGGGACATTATCCAGCCGACAATCATTCCAGGCGTTGATATTATCCCTGCATCCATCGATGACGGATTTGTCGCCAGCCAGTGGAACGAACTGGTACGCGAGCATCTTCCCGGCGTGCTTCCGTCTGACGTTCTGCGCCGGAATATTATCGATCGCGTTGGGAAAGACTACGACTTTATATTTATCGATACAGGACCGCACCTTGATGCCTTTATGCTGAACGCGATTGCGGCCAGCGACCTGCTCCTGACTCCAACACCACCTGCACAGGTAGATTTCCACTCCACATTAAAATATCTGACGCGCCTGCCAGAGATGCTTGAACAGTTAGAAGAGGAAGGGATTGATCCGAAGATTAAAGGGAATATCGGTTTCATGTCGAAAATGACTTCTAAACGTGATCATGAGATGACACTGGGAATGGCAAGGGACGTATTCACCTCGTATATCCTTGACGCAACCCTGCCGCGACTGGACGGCTTTGAGCGCTGCGGCGAAACCTTTGACACTATTGTCAGCGCAGACCCTCAGTCTTATGCCGGCAGCGCAGAGGCACTGAAAAATGCCAAACGCGAGGCAGAGCGCTTTGTGCAGGCCGTATTTAAAAGAATTGAATTCGTAAGGAGCACCTGCTGATGAAAGAAATGAAAAAAATGGGCCGAACGCTTGGTAACTCAAGCTTCTCCAAGATGCTTAACGACAGCAGTAATGAACGAGTTTTTACGCTGAAATCAGGTGTGGAAGCACGTTTCGTTCTTAAGCGCGTACTGCATGATGAAATCGATAAAAGAACATATGTAGATTCTACGATTAATGGTCGTGACCAGGCATTTATAACTCCCGAATCGGTCAGCGACATTTCTCGGACGATTAATCTGCAGCAGTTTTTTCCAGCAATTGGCAGGGAGGTTAATGGCCGTATTGAGGTACTTGACGGTTCGCGACGGCGCGCCGCATGCCTTTATAGTAATGCTGCTTTTGAGGTGCTCGTCACAAGTGATGACCTTACATTGTCCGATGCCCGACAGCTGGCTACTGACATTCAAACAGCCCGCGAGCACACGCTTCGCGAGCTTGGAAAACGCCTGAAGGTGATGTACCCGGCTGGCACCAGCCAGGCAGATATTGCTCATGCTGAGGGACTTTCAGCCGCGAAGGTGACTCGTGCGTTTCAGGCGGCCGAAGTGCCTGATGATATGATCGCCGTGTTTCCGGTGCTCGAAGATCTGTCGATTTCAGACTATCAGACACTCCTGGATATTGCGGAAAAAACGAAAGCCCGGGGAGCCAGTCTCGACGACTTGATTGAAGCAGTACTTGAGCGTATCGAGAAAGATACTGCAGATGAACAGGATGGGGTTACTGCCAAGGTTAAAATTATTGGATACTTTCGCGCAGAAAATGCAGAAGTGAAAGCAAAGCCAGTTAAAAATATACTTACGGAGAAGCTCGCCAGCTTCAAAGATAAGAAGCAATTTGCACGTAAGAAGTCCGATTCGGTTAAGCGGCTGGTGACCTATGAATTTTCTCGTCTGCCTGCTTCCTATCAGGCAGAACTGGATGCTGCTATCCGGACAATAATGCATAAAATGCAGGAAGAATCTGAATAAAAAATGATATCAATTGAACAATTTCAACTGAAAAAGTATCAGCTGACCAATCATTGAACGCCCAAAAAAGACCACAAAAAAGCCAAATTAAGATGATGATTAGTATAGGTTTTTAATAAAATTTTCAATGTGAAATTCCCACATATTAATCATCATCTGTAGTGAGTCTCTGGGCAGAAACTGCCTAAGACATAACAGGGTTTTAGCTTATGTTTCTACCATCTAATATAATGATGAAGTTGCCCTGTTCAGAATAATACCAGGTCCGCGCACATATCAGTTCCAGCATTTGAAATGAAAAATATCAATTCCCGGTGATTTAAACAACAGAAAGTCGCTTATACTTTGATGTTCAAAATACAGGTTCCTGCATTTTCTGCACGCTTTACCGTCGGTCAGTCAAGCATTTACGCAAGCCAGCTACAAATACGGCCAGAGTAAATGGCTCCTGCTACGGTGTTTCCCGCCCCCAAAGCAGCAGCATAAAATTATGCACTTCATATGAGGCGCATAAACGCAATTGACATCCTTTTTCATGATTCCTACAGGATGTCACGTTAATAATGTAAAAGTGCTATCTCGCTCTTGAAATCAGGCTAGTAAAAATTTCCGTCACCACGTCCGTTAACTCAATATACAACCGAGATGAGTACATCTCTCCATAACCAGACTTATTACATTCGCATTGACGCAGCTCCCGAAAATTCATGCACCAGGCTAACATCAAACAGCTCATCATGCCCAGCAAGTAGGAGTGTTGCTGGAGCAGAGACCTCTTCAGGTTGACCTGAGTGATTACAAGGAATATGGATATCAGCCATACTACCACTGTATTTGTTAACAAAGTCCGGCCTCAAATTAATGACTTTCCACGATAAATCGCTCCAGGCTCGCGCAGGATGATCATTAAAAAACTGCAGTAATTGCATTGACACTTAAGATCAAATAGTTGTAAGGATACAAAGGGAGAGGAAAATCGTAGTTAAGAGACGGAGGCGAAAAACGACCTAATAATGTAGCTAACAAAATCAGGATCTCAAAAATCCGCGACAAAGAGTATTGCGTGAAGTCATTTCTCAGCTTGCCGCCTATGGAGTGGCCAGGCAAGTGAACCCTTGCATCAGTGAGGGGTGCAAGTACACAATCAATCACTATATCAACTTCTCGCAAAATCTGAGCCGGGCTTGAGGTTTGTTACCTGAGCCTAACAGAACCACTATACCCATGAATTCGCGAGACAAACATAATGGGGAAAGTCTTAACTCAACTGTTTTGCAGGAATGTCGTAGCCGGCGTCAGACATATTTCCGACACCATGGTAGCCAATCAGAACCTCGTCAACAGCGCCTATTGGCTTTTATAGACTGAATAGAAATCATTGAGCCATTCGGTGATGCTTTAGGGTGGGGATAACGAGGTATTTTATTACTTACAGCTCGCAATTAAACATAAATTATGTCAGTTGAAAATGAACGCCATAATAATCACCCCATGGATTTGTGGCATGAAGCAAGAACAATACCCTGTATTTACAAGGTGATTTTGAAATAAGAGTCCGGCCATGCACCTAAAGTGCGCTGCCTCAGAGCAATCAGGGCTGCGCGTTCTGGTAAAGATCCCAGCGGTTGCCATAGATGTCCTCAAACACAACTACCATCCCGTACTCCTCCTTTCGAGGTTCCTGACAGAAATGGACGCCCTTTTCCTTCATTGAGTTGTAGTCATGCCAGAAGTTGTCGGTCTGCAGAGACAGGAATACGCGTTCGCCACACTGATTGCCGATAAAGCCTTCCTGCTGCGAGTTTGAAGCTCGGGCCAGGAGAAGATTACAGTCGCTTTCCGGATTGGGCGTCACAACAACCCATCGCTTGCCTGGCTGCGGCGTGTCCTCAATCAAGGTAAAGCCAAGCTTGTCGGTGTATTACTCAATAGCGCGGTCGTAGTCATCGGTCACAATCGCTACGTATCCCATGCCTCTTTTTTGCGTTTTCATTCCTACACCGTCAGGTTTCAGGCACTATAGCCAGTAAAATCTATTTTGCCATAAAAGAGCTATAGCGCCCTAGCTATGCGGACTCAGCACGTTTCAGCGCCTTTGGCATATCCCACATATTTCACGGTCCTAAACACCCTAAAACGCCACGGATTATGTCGGTGCACCCAGTGAATATGTAGTGAGAACTCCACCCAATGATATGTTCAATCATACACCAGAAGCATCTGCTTTCGGCTATCGCTGATGTGCTGATGACACTCAGATAACAGCTTTGCTAGCGCTATCTTTGACCAAAATGAACGCGTCTTTTTTTCACCACCATCTCACTCATTTCAAGATATGAAACCTGAATGGTAGAGAAAAATCATGCCTGATGTCGCTGTATAAACACTTAAACCGCTACATGAGCCCATTGTGATGTTACTCCAATTTAAAGGTTAGTATAACTTTTGAGCTGTAACTGTCGGCAAGGAGTGAAGGGCGAACATTTACCAGAGTTACAGATGGATTTAAAATGACGGGAGAATAATCATATCAGGTATTAAATATCGTTAATTACATCAAATCGAGGATGGAAAGGTTTTAAATGAATGGATCTTGTTTGTGTAAAACTGTGGAATTCAAACTCTGTTATAGACCATCACTCTTTTATCGATGTCATTGCTCGCTTTGTAGAAAGCAAACTGGTGTGGGGTACAATCTCGCCACGTTAGTAAAAGAGAATGAGTTTCGCTGGATACAGGGAGAAAACAGCATAATCTCATGGTCTAAGCCAACGGGCTATCGTACTGACTTTTGCAGAGTATGTGGCTCAACTGTGCCTAACATTTTGCGGGACATGCCTTATGTCTGGGTTCCAGTTGGTTTACTGGATGAAAGCCTTGTAATGGAATGTGTCGGAGACTTTTGCACTGACGATGCTATGCCATGGGACGATATTCGTTCAGACACACCTCATTCTGAATCTGTTCAATCGCTGGCATACCTGTTAGATCTCCTGAAACTCACTACATAAAGGTCTGTCTTGAGCGATGATCAGATCTATGCAACCTGGAATCGGGTTATGGTAGTAGGATCAACTGGAGTGACCCCACGCCCGTAGACAAACTCTGTCCTCACAGCAAGGCCTTTTCGGAGTCCTCCGGACTGACACCGCCGAGATGACTGTGGCACCGTGCCCGGTTGTAGAACACTTCAATGTAATCAAAGATATTAGCACGGGCCATGTCCCGGATTTTGTATATTCTCTTTCTGATCTGTTCTTTTTCAGCGAACTGAAGAACGATTCGGCCACCGCATTATCCCAGCAGTTGCCAGGCCGGCTCATGCCCGAGGGCAGGTTATTAGCCCGGCAGAAGCGCATCCAGTGCCAGTTCGCGTGAGAGAGTCGGTTTCATTGACCAGCCCACCACGTTACGGGCGAAGAGCTCGATAACTACCGCCAGATACAACCAGCCCTGCCACGTGCGGATATAAGTGATGACGGTGACCCAGACCTGATTGGGCCGGACAACAGTAAACTGCCGCTCCACGTGATTAGGGGCAACCACCGAGGGTCTGCCAGCGATGCGGCGTGGCGCTTTATAGCCGCGCACAGCTTTAACCCGGTTCAGTTGCATGAAACGGCTCACCCGGTTTTTGCCGCAGGTTTCACCGATTTCGTTCAGGTCGCCATGAACCCGTCGGTAACCGTAAACGCCCCCGCTCAGTGAGTATGAGTCACGGATAAGCATCAGCAGGCGCTCGTTATCTTTATCTCGCGCCGAGACAGGGTTATGCAACTACGCATAGAACCCGGCCCGGGCGACATTCAGCACCCCACACATCGTCATCACACCCCATACAGTGAGGTACTCATTGATAAAGCGGTACTTCAGTCGGGCTCCCTTGTAAAGTACCGCGCGGCCTTGTTCAGAATGTCCCGTTCTTGCTCAGAGCGCTTCAGTTGGGCCCTGAGCTTCAGGATCTCGCTTTTCGCTTCCAGTAAATTACGGGCATGCTATTCGCTGTTATCAGGTTTGATAGCCCGTAGCCACTTGTAGAGGCTGTATGCAGAAACCCCAGCCGGTCAGATACATACTTCGGCAACAGAATAACCGCGCTCCGTTATCTGACGGATGGTTTATTCCTTAAATTCAGGTGTAAATAGTGGTGTGCCCATACGCTCCTCCAATGCTCAAACTATAGGGCACCGGGGTGGGGTCAGACCAAACTATAGGGCAGGATCGTCTATCAGAGCGGGCTCAGTCCAGATTTCTAACCACCAAAGTCAAAATAAGTTATCCTGACCACTACGTTCAGGGTGAAGATGTAATTATAAATTTCTCTGATGATTAATCAGCAGTTCTTTAGGGCTCATGAGATACTTTTTCAAGAAGTTTCTTAATACAGGTGTAACTGATAAAAATGTAAAAATTACCAACAATTGATTTGGACCTGGTTACGCCTGCAGAGACTGCCAAAGGAGCATCAAAATCAGTGGTATATCGCCATATTTCAGCTATCGGACACGATCTTAGCAAAATCCTGGAACTGGTTTTAATATCTAACTAAGCAATAAAAAAACTTGTCAGGCTAACTGAAAATTGTTAATCAATCAGGAATAGTTGCGCAGGAATTATTTTTAAATTTAATCGAAAAATATATATTTGACAAAGGTTTGATTTGAGAAATAAGATATGAGTAACTTAAAAAATTTATAACTAAATTATTATAATCGTTTTAGAAACATTGCTGCCTCAGAAAATTTGAAATGCGCTGTTTTTAATATATCAATTTGGGTTAAATCATGAGTGGAGTTAATGTATGCTGACCACATTGATATACCGTAGTAGGGTGAGTCCTGAGACAGGAAAGGAAAATGTGCACAAACTTGTCCAGCATGCTCTTGACAAAAATAGGGCTAGCAGTATTACGGGGATTTTACTATTTGATGGTACTGAATTTTTTCAGGTACTTGAGGGAGAGGAAGCTGTTGTCAATGCACTCTTCAATCGAATAGCAACTGACCAGCGGCATAGCTCTGTAGTATTACTTATGCAGGATTACTCCGCTTACAGACGATTTCAGGATACGGGAATGCGTCTGTTCGATGTTTCAAGTCATACTGAAGAGTCTATAATCGAGGACATACTCAACCTCAGTCATTTTAAAGGAAACTATCTTCAGGATGACAGAATAATGAGGCTTACGAGAAAATTTCTTGGCGGGATTGGGTTACATATAACTTCGCCAGAGTTTAATCCATCTTCCTGGTATCTTGAAGGCAGAGAAAACTTTGAAATATCCTCATGGCCTGCTCCTGTCCCGGAACAACCCTGTCAGTTTGCCCTGCAACCTATCATCGATGCACTCACTGGAAAGGTTTCTTCCTATGAAGCTCTTATCAGAAGCCCTTCAGGAGGATCGCCATTTGAAATGTTTCAGTCTATACCCGCTGACAGGCTTTATCTTTTCGATATTGAAACAAAATTCTATGCATTTAAACTGGCAAAACAGCTGCTGAAACATAATGAGAAATTATCAGTGAATTTGCTACCCGGAGTACTTTATTCGATCCCGGGGGCTGTAAATATTCTTATTCAACAAATCAGCGATGCAGGACTCAGACCAGAACAGATCATAGTTGAAGTCACTGAGACCGAGGCAATTACTGATCAGGATGTTTTTCATCAGGCATTGAAAGAACTTCGGGTTGCCGGTATTGGCCTTGCCATTGATGATTTTGGCGCCGGTTTTTCAGGACTTGCACTCCTTACAAAGTTCCAGCCAGACAAAATTAAGATAGACAGAGCTTTGATTGAGGACATACATCTGAGCGGAGTAAAACAAGCAATCGTGCGATCGATTGCTCAATGTTGTGATGAACTCGGGATAACGCTTGTCGCCGAGGGGGTCGAGCTGATGGAGGAATGGTACTGGCTTGAATCCACAGGTATCCATCTTTTTCAGGGATTCTTGTTTTCCCGTCCAAGCCTCAATGACACTGGCATCATACGCTGGCCACTCATGCGATGACCTGATTAAGATCCAGACGTAATAAAAAAAGAAAGCAAAATACCCCGATTGACAGGATAGAGGAGTGCTTATTTCAGGGCTTTAATCCTGCCAGAAGGCATTAATTATCTTACGGGTATGAAGAATATCTCTGAACCAGTGATCACTCAGGGATTCATCCCGAATTAACCTGTCGAAACTCACAGTAGATCTGCGCTGGCCGGCCAGGCTGGGTTAATTGCTACTAAACACCAGGATACGGTACATAAGCTGTGGTTAGCGTTAATGCCCCCCGGATGCAGGAGCTGCCATATACTGCCGTTAAAAAGTGACGGCATTCAGGTGCCAGCTGTGCGTAAGTTCCCTGCCTGGGCCGGATAACCGCAGGTTGAAAGGGAAAAAATGCCGGCAGGCACATCATAACTGGTAACCTGCGGCCTCACATGTGATTCCCATGGCTTCCTGCATCTGTTCTGTCTTCAGAACGTTCGGCAGAAGACACCTGAAGCCCCCCTCAACCGACATGATTTCAGTGAACGGCTTGCTGAGGCGGGCATTCCTGTCTTCTGACGGATTAAGCCAGTTTATTTCGGGTACTTCCAGGTCGCTAATCTTCTAGGCCAGGTGTAAAAGAAGCGTCAGGAATAGCATGTATGTGGCAGAGTTCCTGCCCGAAATAAGGATTCAGCTTTACGACGATTTAAACTGGTAAAAGTCTGCGTGAGCCGGTCAGTTGCATCATGCAACCATTGCAATGACTGGATCACCGCTTAGACATACATTTCAGGTATGCAGCAGAACCTGGAGATTGAAAGCCTCTGGATTACAGAATGAATGTACACATCTCCACGTGGCAGACAGAAGAGATATCACTTCAAAATTTCCCAGATACTCTCATAACGGAGAGGCGACGAATCCAGGAACAGAAGACTCATAATCAACTGCAGTCTGTAACGATCTTTAGCGGGAAAGAAGTAAAAAACTGTCGTTTTCGATAGTTATCCACTTATCAACAGAACAGATCCCAATAATTAAGATCCAGATGAGATCCTTAGAAGATCAAAAGAGATCCAGGATTCTCGCAAGCCGCGCTGCTACTGGCTTTGAAGCATGTGCGAATAAGCTACAGGCAGTAAAAAATAAACTGTAGGGAGTGAACGATAAACTGTAGAAAGTAACTCATAAGCTGTAGATGGCCAATCATATAAGCTATAGTGAGAGATTCAAGATGTTGAGCGTCTGGTTTGTGGATAAAAAACCTCTGAAAGTACAACTGGTTCGGTGCTTTCGTGACATGTTGTATTTCAGTCATCCACATCCCTGATTGCGATGATCAAAACGATAGTAACAACCTGACCTGGACTGCTGATGGATGAAAAAACGCTCAACCCGGACACCTTCTTTGAAGAAATTGACAAACGTACTGGTGAAATAGTCACACTGAAACCGAATGACAATAAAACGGTGCAGCCGGTTGCTCTGATGCGACTGGGGGTTTTCGTTCCAACTCTTAAATCCCTGAAAAACAGCACCAAAGATGCAACATCCAGAACAGATGCGACAGAGGAATTGTCTAAACTGACGCTTGCCAAGGCCGAAGGTTATACCAACATTGAGATCCTCGGGCCCCGGCTCGATATGGACAATGATTTCAAGACGTGGGTTGGCATCATCCATTCCTTTGCCAAGCATAAGGTCTCAGGGAACCGCGTAGAACTGTCTTTCGTGGAGTTCGCAAGACTTTGTGGTATTCCTTCCAGCCGCTCTTCCAGGAAGCTCAGAGAGCGTATAAGCCCCTCTCTGAAGCGTATTGCCGCGACGACTATTTCGTTCAGTAGTGAGAAAGGTGAAGACGCACGGGAGTACATAACGCACCTCGTACAGTCAGCGCTTTACGATACAAAGAAAGACATTGTGGTGCTGGAAGCCGACCCTAAGCTGTTTGAGCTGTATCAGTTTGATCACAAAGTATTGTTGCAGCTTAAGGCTATTAATGCCCTTAAACGGCGTGAATCGGCTCAGGCCTTATATACCTATATTGAAAGCCTGCCCCAGAACCCTGTGCCTATCTCACTCGCCCGGCTTCGCGCAAGGCTGAATCTTCGGTCACCGGTGTTCTCGCAAAACCAGACAGTCAGGCGTGCACTGGAACAGTTGAGGGAAATTGGCTATCTCGATTACACCGAATTCAAACGGGGTAACACGGTTTACATCCAAGTGAATTATCGCAGGCCAAAACTGAAAGCTCCAGGGAACGCCAGTACTGAGAATCCGAAGCCCGTGGTGAATAAAAACAGTGTCAATGCGACTCTTCAGGAAAAGAAGAAAATTCTCAGCAAACTGGGTATCACCATGGAGGACCTGGCAGCTCTCCTCAAAAACGGAGGAGAATAAGCTGTAGTGAGTCTGCGGTAGGATTTGCTGAAGTTTTGTGCTCACTGTAGTTTATGTTTTTTAAGTAATTTGCTGATACGTATATTATTTTTTTCTTATGGCATATCAGCGAGTGCTCACTGTAGCTTATATTGTAAGACAAACCAGCACCTGTCTCCGGAGTAACAGCATGTCTGTGCTTAATTCGGGCAGTCCTGTAATGAACAATCTGTAGCTTATGTAGTATGTCTATCTTATTGATTTTTAATTTTTTTATTATTAAGTAGCACTGTTTCTTTACGGTTATCAGTCATCTCTGATGGAACACCTTAACCCCCAACCGGCGCAGCATGGCACGTTAAGCAACAGTCCGTTTTTTTAGCTGATTCCCACAGGCCATAAAATTATAACCATTTGAAAAATGGGTTTAAATTATATTTTGAGTGCAAGTCATATCCAGAACAGAACTGGGATGGCCTGCATATGGGGAAATGAGAAATGTCAGACAACCCTACTTGATACAGCTTATTAAAAATGGTTATGTCTATGTTATTATTGATATATTTATTCAGTCAGCGCGCAAGAATAGCAGGGCGTCATTTTGCTTTCTATAGCTTATGTGAGAGTGCTGTTGCTCACTATAGCTTATGTAGCCTGACTATAATCATTGCTCTCTGCCAGCCCTCACACAAAGAGCTACGGGCAAACTGACAAAATCAGTGTTAGCAATATGTGGAGCCCGCATGACTGAATATCATGCAATTATCAATCTCAGTAATGTTAAATCATGCCGTAACGTAGAAGATGTGTGAGGGTAAGCCAGGCTCCCGGAAGAACGTCCAGGAGGAGATTTCCGTTCACGTAACGCAGAGTTACGGTTAGCCGTACTTACCAGGCTGAATGTCCGGTTAGAGCTCATAAAGGGATCATATCACCAGTATATGCCTTTACTTCACTGATATATGCACTGCCAGACATTACTGAAAAGTCTGGCTTTTCCGGTTCAGAAAACTGAATTACAGCGCATATTGTATTATTTTTGCCTCCGTTATCCCTTCCTCTGGACAAGGTTGAAATACCCTTTCTGTCTGCAGAGAATAAGAACAGACCACGATAGTGGACAGAAGACATTTATTCTTTGATGGGGTAATCAGAAAAAAATTATCTGCCTTAAATAATAATGACTTATCGATTTGGATCAAATCTGACATAACAGTAAAACTGAAAGGAAATGCACTGAATTTGGATTTTATTGTTTTTTTTCAATAAGATATTTGGGTTTTTGTGAGTCTGATTTCAGGGCAGCCAAAAGAGAAAGAATGTTTTTTAACCGGTTAAAAATTCTATAAAAGATCTGATGGGAATTGTAACCGGATGAAAAGTGAAATTAAATTTCTCTGCTAATTCACAGCTGAATACTTAAAACCTGTCAGTGTTGGAGGCTGCTCGGTATCACAAGGCAGTTCTTTACAGCTGAAGCAGTTTAAATTATCCGGAAGAACTGTATTCTGCATACGTTCCGGCGGTCAAATTTACTAAAATTAATCCCTGGGATTAATATAGATAATCAACATTTATTTAACTAAAAATTTTTTAGATGACAACTTACGGATAATGAATAATAATAGAACCGTGCTAAATCTGAATAGTTAACTATAATTGAAAAATGAATTGATTGAATAAGGACTAATCATTTTATGAAATTTTACGGGATTGAATATTTGCAAATGCAATCCAGCATCAATGACTACCTGAAATACATTCTTATTTTTAGCTCGCTTTTCGTTTTAATACTGGTTTTCAGTCTTTATATGCGTCACAGATTGCAAACAAAATACAGAGATTTAACAATCATTGCTCTCCTTTTTTTACTTCTCACATCCGGAATTCAGTACTCAGACTACACGAACAGCCAGAACGTACACTCACAATCATCTCAGATGGTAAATTTTGTAAAACTGTTATCTAAAGATAAGAATGCAAGTATTAATTCAATTTACTCCAGTTCGGTGCAGTTATCAGATGGTGTCATCATTAAAATCAATGATTCTTACTATCGTGTTAACTTAAGTGCAGACCAGAAGACTTACAGCCTGGATAAAACCTGGTTATTAACCACAGATATTTCAGTAACTGAAAAATAAGGATAACCATGATCATCTACACACCCATTTTCATTAAGCTTGGGCTTGGAATATTGTGTCTGATAGTACAGATTAATCTGATGGGAAAAGGAAACCTTGCACCGACATCAGCAATGGACCAGGTTCAGAACTATGTTCTTGGCGGTATCATAGGTGGTGTGATTTATAATGAGTCCATTACAGTTCTGCAGTTTGTTCTTGTATTGCTTATCTGGACCTTGCTTGTTTTCTTGCTTAAATTCATGAAGGAAAACAACAGATTAGTTAAAAGGGTCATAGATGGAAAACCTGTCACTCTCGTACATAATGGGATCGTAAATGTAAGAGAGTGCCTGAGAAACGGGGTTTCAGCCAACGATCTGATGTTCAAGTTAAGGTCTAACGGGATTTACGAAGTTGAACAGCTTAAACGTGTTGTTCTTGAACAGAATGGCCAACTTACCATTATCCAGATTGGAGATGAAAACATCCGTTATCCAATAATCGTGGATGGTTCTGCTAATCATGATCTGCTTGAAATAATTAATAAAGACAGAGAGTGGTTAGAAGAAAAAATAAAAGAGCAGGGTTTCGATAAAATAAGTGAGGTTTACCTTGGTGAATACCTGTCTGGAAAGATAAATCTGTATGGATATCCGGAATAAATACCGTTCCATACATCCGGCGTATCTGAACAACCACCTGATTTTATATCTGAACATGACGGTGGTTTTAATAACTGTATTCTGTAGTCAGAAAACATCTGTCATTTATAAATTAACATGAGTAAGATTGCTGAAATTTTTATTGTAATGTATCCACAGCGCTCGCCGCAGGGAATGACCGGGTACAGCCCGTGAATAAACGAGGAAGCGAAAATTCACCGGTACGGTCTCTTCCCGGGCCACAGACTGCTGAAAGTGTTCACTTAACACAGTGTTTCCTTGATCAGTTTATATATTTCAGGTTTTTCAGGTCACTGCTTCCTTTTTCTTTTGCAAAGCTGGAACAGATATGAGTATTAACCTGATGACAGTAAGATATTTCTGTAACCAGGTATTATTTCGACATAAATGACGAAGAGCGTTGCGGGAAAGATGAGATCATTGTGAGGCACCTGCTGATAATGATCGGCTCTGATTGCTTAAAATAAGGTGAAACTGACATCTGTACTGTGAGGTACCAAAAGACAGTCATTACAGCTTCATGTGTAAGACATCGCTGGCCTGTACAAGCCAGTGCCGGAGGCCTCACTCATGACCAGGTTCCGTTACTGAGCAGGACTTTAAGGGCTCTGATGGAAATATTCTTATCTTATTATCCAAATCTTTCACACGTTCCGGTACTTGCATAATCAGCGATGATCCAGAAGTGCACGGGCTTCAACTGCATCCATGGAGAACCGAACACCGAGCTGGCGGGTGACGTCCAGAGCAAACACACGCGTGTACCACTCGGTTGATTTGGCATCTTTATGCCCCATCAGCGTCTGAATGACTTTCTGTGGCACCTGATGCTGAACCAGATGCATCGCAAACGAGTCCCTGAACGTCTTTGGGGTCACCGGCCGGATGGAAAACGTCACACCGTCACGCGTAGCCGCGGCAACTGCCTGACTTATCCAGCTTCGCGCGGTGTCCTCGCTTTTTATATCCCACAACCGTGTCCCGGGTGCTGGCTGTACGGTCGCGAACCATTCCCGGAGTCGCTGTACATATCCGGTATCGGTCAGCGGCACCGCGCGCGGCGGATTATCACGGATCAGTGCTTCTGCCTCGCGCTCTGCCTGCTGTTCGTCTTTCGTCGGCCTGCCACGACGACGGCTGCGGTTCACAGAGGCCTCTTCCAGCCGGCGCTGCTTGAGGGTGCGCAGTACCACAAAAGGGGAACCCAGAGGTGAACCTGTGACAGGGGAATCCAGAACGAAGTCATCGCGGTTCAGTGGCAGGATCTCATTCAGCCGGCCACCCGTGTTCCACAGAGTGTCAATAAAAAGTCGTTTACGGAGATCGGTCACCTTTGACAGCAGCACGGCAACTTCAGGCGCCAGCAGGTAGCGCGGCATGTCGGTACCGTACGCGGCAGCGAGGTTTCTCAACGCCACGGCACTTTCGTAGTCAAAATAACGTGCGGCAACCGGCTTGGTCGAAATTTGCACACCGGTGTCGCTGTGTGAATTCTTTGCCGGCAGCAGGGGTAAAGTACTCAATTTTTCATTCTCCGTTGTCTGCGGTCATGGAACGTATTTTCCCCGGTTTGTCCAGAGAAAACCACTGCAATAAATCGATCCTCAGCAGATCCTCTCTTGATCTGTTTTTCGGCTTTTCCCCGTTATGGGGAGAATAACCTGGCAGGGAATAAATTAAAAGAAGGCCGTTCGCACGGGCAGGGCATATGAGAAGACATGTAATAAACTGTTTTATATGTAAAAAAATCCGGCTGGGCCGCAGGAGGGACCTTCCAGGCACTCTGGGGTGCATACCTGGATGATTAAAGATTTAAGAGAAAGTTGTTCTTTTATACATAGTGAGTGTGTGCATATACGATCCGAAGTGTGAACCGTCATCACACTGAGATGTCGGTAAAAGAACATACTCCCCGGTTTCAGGCTACAGCCTGTATGTGATCCAGATGGAGAAGGTGAAGAGATTTTTCCTGTAAAGCAAACCCGGACCTGGTGTCTGACGGTTTCAGCTCCAACCGGTTGGCTCGGGTGATGAGGATAAATCGAAAAAAATGTCAGCACATTATAAAAAAGCTGAACGTAATTTTTCGGGAAAAATTTCTTTGTCAGTACTGTCTGACTTCAGATTGATATAATAATGGAAGGGTAAAAATGACAATAAGTAATTTTTCATCCATTTCTGTCATATGGCTCAATAACGATAATTCGTATATTAATAAAAATCTATGTGAAGAAAAATTAACTGGATAAATCAAATTTATGTGAGGTAGATTAGCCTGCGAGGAGGGTTTAACTAATTGATTGCTCATGTTATTTTATAATAAAATCAATTTTACTTGTGTTTTTAAAATTGATAAATTGTGGTTGAAGTCCAGAACGAATCGATACAGTATTTTCGACAGGGGTTGATGTCAAGATTAATTTTTACAGACGGTAAAGTTGAAAATTATGAGCGTCCATACCATAATATTTACGTCCGTAATTTTATTTTTATAATCATATACTTGTTTAGGTATGAAGTTAGTAAAGATCTGGATTAATTTTTCCTCATGGTCGCATACTGAAGTAATTAAAAAAAATGATAAAGAAATTTTTTTTAAAAATAATCAACCATGATTTTTTTTCGTACAGTCAGGAGAATTTTACATGCGAAGGTCTCCACGCATTTAAAAAATCTTATCAAGAAAATCTAAAGATAGAGATTTTATGAAAAATGGACGCCCATGAATTTCCTTCTGAGCAACCCGGGTACACCCAGCAGACGCATCGGCTCATGAGCAGGATGAAAATTACTAAAGATATCGCATTTCCTATGTAAGTACTTAATAAATGTTGTAAAAAAATCAACCTGGCAGGAAGTGAATTTTGAATATTCAGCCGTTCGCAGGATATCTCATGGCTCGAATTACTCCTTTTTGTTACTTCACGGGCAACTCTGTGGCGAACTGACGTAGTGCAACAGAACTTTCACCATCAATAATGAATAAGAATTAGTTACCGGATTAAAGCGCCGTTAAACCTTAAAATATCAGATCACAGCATCCTTGCATGCATGAATTCACTGGATTGAAATAATCCGGATTGCTTTTTTTCACAGGTATTTGCTGATGTTCTGACAGCTGATATGCAGATGTCCTGCTTTGCAGAGAAGGACAGTTTGCAGGTGTTGAGCTTGGAAAAGTGTGAAAGATTGATTTAGTTGAGATTTTATCTGATGCTCGTCTGGTTAACTCAATGAATCAGAAGGTGTAAATTTTAAAACCAGAATTTATGAAAATTTTTAAAAATTAAACGATGTGTTTTTTATTACTTGTGCTAGATTTGATTTGCACTTTCCTGGATGGAATGTTTGGTTTTATTTAATGTGAGGTCAATCATGAAGGCAAAATTTGCAGTTTTACTGGTACTGTCTTCACTAATTGCTGGAGTACATGCTGCTCCTGGTGATGGTGTGACGGCGGGCGCTGATGCAGCAGCCATTTCAAAAGGTGCAACTGATGCGATCGGTGTGGGAGCTGTGGCTGCTTTAGCAGGAATTGCCATTGCTTCTGCTGGCGGTGGTAATGGTTCTAATACCGGGACCACAACTACCACTACAACCTCGACATCCCGTTAACAAACCGGTCCGGAGATAATTCCGCGACTGTGTTTATAATAAAAAAGTTTTATTTATTAGCCAGCCCGGTAGGGCTGGTTTTTTTTGTAAAAAAAATAAAAAAAGCCCGATATTCTCGGGCAAAATATATAATGAGCAGGGTGCTCGCAGGAGAGAGTAACAGGGACACACATATCAACAATAGTAAATAAACATAAATTATCAAGGTGCCCTGAGAAAATATAAATTTTTTATTTCAGGTGAGTCTCATTGACAGGTTTAATGATTTCAATCAGTAAAATAAACTATCAAATTAATGAGTTTCAGCGGAGTTATGAGAGAATTTGAAGAAATTTTTCAGCTATACACTGAGAAAATAACTCCTTTTTTCTGGATTTATCAATATAATTCATTGGCTTACCCCTCCTGAACGTCAATATTCATTTACTTAACTTGTAAAAAGCCACAAAACTGTCCGGTACACTGTTAAATGGTAATAACTGATATTAAATAAACTATTGATATCTTAGCTGTTATCGGTATATGCTATATTTTAGTGGAATCAAACTTTCACCATTGAGGAGGCTCAGTTGAACATTACAGATGAAGACAAACAAGCCAGACTGCTTGGTGAGGCTGCAATGAACTTAATCCTTAAAAGGCAAAAGGTCAGTGTTGACAGTCTGATTCAGGAACTGAATTTACAGGCCACTGATGTCAAAGATCCTGACCGTGAACTACTTATTAATGATACCTGCCGCTGGCTGAGAGATTATAAAAGACCAGGAGCCTCATCGAGTACCAGATTCAGAACATCACAGGAGCTTGAACAGAGTAATGTCTCTGATGCTCAGTTGATTGTCATCAGTTCTGATACTTCGAAGTCAGAAACGGAGTTTTAATTTGGTTCACTCCGGTAAATTTTTCGGGCCATGCCAGTAATGGCCCGACGCTCTTTCTTTTAGAAATCAGATTCAGCTAGTTTTCAGATGCTTTAAAATCAAACATTTTGCTTCTTCACAACGTGTCTTCAGATTCTGATCACTGCTGACCATGCTCATCAGTTGTATCATATTTATGATATTTTCAGCTTCCGGACTCTCGCCGATTTTTAACAGACGGGTTATGGCATTTCCGATGACTGTCTCAACGTCATCAATTTGTACAATATCATGTTTCAATTAGCTTTCCAGCAGGTATCCATAGGGTCACTATAACAGCTTCTGAGCAGAATTCACCGTGTTGCAGATGGGTTTTTTTAGGCAATTTCCCCCTGTACAACTTTCGGAAGCACGCATCAATGACTTGTTTTTAACTTGTTGAAATAAATGATTTATTAGGGGTATTAGTTAAAATGCTTCTGGTAGGATTATTATTTTCTGTACAGAAATTGTTTTTTTGTATAACTTGTAGAGGTGTAAACCTATAACCTTATCATCCTGGAGTATCTTGATGCGCCATCGCGAACGCAATTCCAAAGCTGCAGAACAGATTTCTCAGTATTTTAAAAACGCCACGATGCCATCCCAGCAGGAGACACTTGGCAGGATTGTTACCGAGATTCTGGTTTCTGGTAAGACGCTGAGCCGTAAGGCAATCTGTACCTCACTGTTATCAAAGCTTGAAACAGTTACCAGCAGTGATGAAGAAAATCATTATCATCAACTGATTGCTCTGCTTTTCGGCCGTGATTGTGACTGAATTTACCTTAAGTATTTTTTTTATTATCTATATGAATTAATTGTTTTTTTGTATTTTAGTTACGTCGTTAAGCAGCAAGAGATTTAATATGTACAGTAATAAAGAAGAAATGCTTGTAGACACCGTGCTCGGGGAGGCTATAGTTAAACTGATTAGCAGTGATTCCCGGATATCCATAAGCACAGTTCTGGATACGTTGAACATTATGTCAGGGACTGAACCTGATCCGGAACGTCAGCATGCTATCCACCGTGCAATCGAAGACGTGAAGAACAGTACTTCAGTGGCCAGACAGAACGTAAAAAAATCACACAGCACATTTTCTGATTCGTATTCAGGGCAGGAGCCCGAAGATAAAAAACATTGAATCATGAAATTGAACACGCAACTCAATTTCACTTAAATCAGAACATTTAACTCTATATTATCCGGGAGATTACATGCATCATACCGAACATAGCGCCTTCCTCGAATTATTTGGTTCTTCTACTGTAAAATTTGAAGATGAACGTAAAATCATCGGGGCAATAATCAGAGAACAGATCACCCTCAATGGTAGCGTTACCAATAAAGCCATAATAATAAAATTAATCAACATGTTAGATACTTCAAACGACGCTGTTGAGCAGGATATACTGCGTAATGCGCTGGAACTGATTTTGTGCCGTACAGACGACGATATCGGATTTTGATGTTCGATGAATCTTAAGTAACGATAGTTGTTGTCTTGAAATGAATGTTTCACCAAAATCCTGAACACCTCCGAATTGGAGATTTGTAAAAATCTCATTAATATGAACACCCGTGTACTGTCCCGGGTGTTCATACTAGAAAATTATCAGGTGTCCATCATATTATCTGCTCATCTGTCAGTAATAACCCCCGCCAAATAAACGTGACCTCTTAAGAACTTTCAATACTCATATGTCAGCCTGTATTAACTACTGATGTCATTTTTCTATTTTCATTGCAATTCAGCTACCTGCAATTTTTGTCACCGATTACAGGCTGATGGCCGGATTCTCCTTACCTGCCCGCAGGATCAGATACAATGCTTACTTAGTAATGTCGGATCCTTTACTATCCGAATCACCCTTTCCCCAGCCCGCCCCAGATTAACATCGCGTCTTATAATGTAGCGTGGAATGCGGGGACAGTCGCTTCACACCTGACGCCATTCACAAATGGTATTTCTGGCATGACTGATATCAATGAACCAGTGTTCATTCAGGCATTCATCGTGAAAGCGGCCGTAAGAGAATCAATAAGTTCGTTTTGTTTCGGTTTGCCGGGCTGGATAAGCAGCAGCTCCTCGCTCCACGTCATGCTAAAAGGCCTGTTGATATAGCGCATGGCAGGTAAACTCCGGGCCCTGATCGGTTCTTATCCTTGCCGGACAGCACGAAGCAGTGCAATGCTGTCCAGATTACACGTGGCTTGCACGCCTGAATTCCTGAAGGCAATAGTGAACGTCAGGCACTCCTTTGCAAAATCATCGATGCAGATGAGGCATTTGATCCTGTGTCCTGTAGCCAGAGCATCCATGACGAAATCCATCGGTATGCCATATTTGTCGCCGACTTGCTCAGCAGACGCAGACATATTGTTGCCAGCTTTCTATGGCGTCGTCATCGTTTAACACCAGACACGTTCAGATGATTGAAGCAGCAAACGAGTTGTGATTAGCATGATACCATGCACGGCGCTGTGACTGCCCTGTACGGCCGTTGCCAGAAAGTCTGTACACTACATCCAGCTGAGTGATGCGTCCTGATTTAAGCGCACCAGCCGCCGCATGATGAGAGTTATAGCAGCAGACCGACAGGGATTAACCTGTAAATCTGCAGTCAGGACGATGCGACAGACTGTCGCATCCGATATCAACATCACGTTTCGCGCTTCTGATCTGTCGTGAGTGCTTTCGCCCAATAGTCACCTGAAAGCAAGGCTTCGGACAGCACCTTCGTGAGCCGTGCATGCAGGCCTGGTGAACAACAGAAAAAATCCGCAGCCGGTGAATAGCGAGTTTCTACCAAGACAATGTCCGTTAAGGGGCGTTTATCATGGCGTAATTTTGTTTCTCTACTTGTAAGTACACCCGTTTTAGTTCCACACACTTTTTGAGATTTCCGGTTTCT
>NZ_JACVTX010000037.1:0-40039 GCF_016624745.1 Erwinia sp. S43
TGCACCTCAGCGCTGTGGATTGCCCGCCCGCCGCAGAGGCTGAATCCGTTCTAATATCGACGTTGCTTTTAATAGTTATCGTCCGGTAATTGAATTGACCGGTTCAACTACATCACCGGGCGATCGCTACGTGGAAAGTAACCGATAAAAAATGGGTGACTGCCGCGATCGGGCAGACTATGCGGAAAGTGAAAAACAAAGGGATGTGGGCCGACGGTCCATCCGTAGCGCCGATCGCAGCGAGTAAGCCAGGGGTGTCTTTTCATTCAGACAAAGCTGAAGCCAGAAAGCGGGCGGGTTGTGCCCCCGTTCGAGCAATCCACAGCGCTGAACGCAGATAGGAAGCCAGGATTCGCTCACAGGGACGTGAGCGAAAGGCCCAGCCGCGCAGGACGCGCGTCTGGGCCGGTCCGATAAGGCTGACGATCGGAGTGAAGGTACCGCGCAAGCGGCGCGAGGACCCGCTCGAACGGGGGCACAACCCGCCTGCGCTAACCCCTGGCTTTGCAAATGACCAGGCACGCAATGCCACTCCTCGCAACCTCACATCAATGCGGTTTCAACAGCGCCTCAGCATGGCTGACAATATTCTCCACCGTGAAACCGAACTCGGCAAACAGCTTCTCAGCCGGGGCGGACTCGCCAAAACTGGTCATCCCAACAATCGCCCCGTTCAGGCCGACATACTTAAACCAGTAATCGGCAATCCCGGCTTCAACCGCCACGCGAGCGGTCACATTGGACGGCAGCACCGACTCGCGATAGGCCGCATCCTGCGCATCGAACAAATCGGTGGAGGGCAGAGAAACCACCCGCACCTTATGCCCGCTGGCGGTCAGCTTCTCAGCCGCGCCCAGCGTGATTTCCACCTCGGAACCCGTGGCAATCAGAATCACTTCCGGCGTACCGTCACTGTCTTTCAGGATGTAACCACCACGTGAAATATTCTCCAGCTGAGCCTTGCTGCGCGCAGGCTGGGCCAGATTCTGCCTAGACAGGATCAGCGCGGTCGGGCCATTATGGCGCTCAACGGCGTGTTTCCATGCCGCCGCAGTTTCAACCTGATCGCAGGGGCGCCAGACGCTTATATTTGGCGTTACGCGCAGGCTGGCCAGTTGTTCAACCGGCTGGTGGGTTGGGCCATCTTCACCCAGCCCGATGGAATCGTGGGTATATACCAGAACCTGGCGTGCCTTCATTAAGGCCGCCATACGCACTGCATTACGCGCATATTCAACAAACATCAGGAAGGTGGCGGTATAAGGAATAAAACCACCGTGGTGAGCGATACCGTTGGCAATCGCCGTCATGCCGAATTCACGTACGCCGTAGTGAATATAGTTACCTGCGCTGTCATCCTTAATCGATTTCGAACCCGACCAGATAGTCAGATTACTCGGCGCAAGGTCGGCAGAGCCGCCTAAGAATTCTTTCAGCAGCGGACCATAGGCTTCCAGCGCATTTTGTGAGGCTTTACGGCTGGCAATTTTCTGCGGATTATCCTGCAGTTGCTGAATATATTTCTGCGTTTCGGCTTCCCAGTTTTCCGGCATACCGCCGCTCATACGGCGACTGTATTCCGCGGCCAGTTCCGGATATGCGGATTTATAGGCATTGAAGCGGGTATTCCAGGCTTTTTCACGCTCGGCACCGGCCTGTTTCGCATCCCACTGCGCATAAATATCTTTCGGGATCTCGAAAGGTGGATAATTCCAGCCCAGCTCTTTCCGCGTTAAAGCCACTTCTTCTTCACCCAGGGCCGCACCATGGGATTCTTCCTTACCGGCTTTATTTGGCGAGCCGAAACCGATAATCGTTTTACAGATAATCAGTGACGGTTTGTCAGTAACGCTTTGTGCTTCTTTAATCGCGGCGGAGATCGCTTCAGGATTATGTCCGTCAATATCGTGGATCACGTGCCAGTGATAGGCTTCGAAACGCTTCGCCGTATCATCGGTGAACCAGCCGTCCGTTTCACCATCAATGGAAATGCCGTTGTGGTCGTAAAAACCAATCAGCTTGCCCAGCCCCAGCGTACCGGCCAGGGAACTGACTTCATGAGAGATGCCTTCCATCAGGCAGCCATCGCCCATAAACACATAGGTAAAGTGGTCAACGATCTGATGATCCGGGCGGTTAAACTGCGCCGCCAGCGTCCGCTCGGCGATAGCAAACCCGACGGCATTGGCCAGCCCCTGGCCCAGCGGTCCGGTGGTGGTTTCCACACCTGGAGTGTAGCCGATTTCCGGGTGCCCCGGTGTTTTTGAATGCAGCTGGCGGAAGTTTTTCAACTCTTCCATCGGCAGGTCATAACCGGTGAGATGCAGCAGGCTGTATAGCAGCATGGAGGCGTGGCCGTTGGAGAGAATAAAACGGTCGCGATCGGCCCAGGCTGGATTGGCCGGGTTGTGATGCAGGAAGTCGCGCCACAGTACTTCTGCAATATCCGCCATGCCCATCGGTGCGCCGGGGTGGCCGGATTTTGCTTTTTGTACGGCGTCCATGCTCAGGGCGCGGATGGCGTTTGCCAGTTCTCTACGTGAAGACATATTTGCTCCCGAAATGCAGAGGGCGGATCGGTTATCCGCCCTGATGATGGAAAGGGTTGGCTGAGGAATTACAGTTTGGCGGCCAGCACGTCTTCCAGCTTTTGCTGGTCAACGGCGAACTGGCGGATACCTTCAGCCAGTTTCTCTACCGCCATGGGGTCCTGATTGTGCTGCCAGCGGAACTCTGCTTCGGAAAGCGGCGCAGGCTGGTGGAAGGCTTCGGTTGACGGTGTGAGCTTGCGCTCAACCGGCGCGGTGCTGGCCTGGAGTTCTTCCAGCAGATTAGGGGAAATGGTCAGGCGATCGCAGCCCGCCAGCGCCAGAATCTGCTCGGTCTTACGGAAGCTGGCTCCCATAATCACGGTGTGATAGCGGTGCTGCTTGTAGTATTCATAGATGCTGCGAACGGATTTAACGCCCGGATCTTCATCAACCACATACGGATCAAGCGGCTGGCGGCTGTTGTACCAGTCATAAATACGGCCGACAAACGGGGAGATCAGGAATACGCCGGCTTCGGCACAGGCGCGCGCCTGGGCAAACGAAAACAGTAGCGTCAGGTTGCACTGAATGCCGTTTTTTTCCAGCTCTTCGGCCGCTTTAATCCCTTCCCAAGTGGAGGCCAGTTTAATCAGAATCCGCGAGCGGTCAATGCCGTGATCCTCATACATTCTTACCAGCTTTTCAGCCTTAGTTACGCACATGCCGCGATCGAACGACAGGCGCGCATCCACCTCGGTGGAGACGCGGCCCGGCACGCTCTTCAGAATTTCCAGGCCGAGATTCACGGCGACTTTATCGCTGGCGTTGATAATCTGGGTTTCTTTGCTGCCGCCCTGTTTTTTGGCGTAATCGATGGCGTCGGTGATCAGATGTTTGTAGGAATCCAGCCCGGCGGCTTTAAGAATAAGAGACGGATTGGTAGTCGCATCTTCCGGGTGATAGTTGCGGATCGATTCAATGTCGCCGCTGTCTGCCACTACCGTGGTGTACTGTTTCAGTGCGTCTAGCTGATTCATCTGTCTAAGCTCCTTGTAAGCAATCTTGTACCCGACAGCCGGTAACAGATGCGCCCAGTGCGTTTCTGAACCGCGGGGGTACTGCGGTTGTTGCGAAATAATCTCAGGCGGATCACAGTGCATCAGGCAGGATTGAACTGGAATGCGCTTTTTCTGATTGTTGCAATGGGCCTGCCCAATGGTTTGCCGCAGGCCGCGTATACCGGGGCCTGCAGGCAATTCACCTGTCATTTACGAACTTTTGAGCTGTTCGTAGTAACCTATTTTTTCAACTTTTGGCGCTGAGCGTCCGCCTTCAAATTCCGCATTGAGCCATGCTGCAAGAATCGATTTTGCCAGTTCGGCCCCGATAACCCGGGCACCTAATGTAATGATCTGCGCGTCGTTACTTTTACGAGCGCGTTCTGCGGAGTACGTATCGTGGCACTGCGCGGCACGAATACCCGGTACTTTATTTGCTGTGATACTCATCCCAATGCCTGTACCACACACGAGAATGCCACGCTGGTGACGGCCATTTTTGATGGCTTGTGCCACCGTCCAGGCAATATCCGGATAGGCACATCCGCCATCGTGCTGCGCATCAGCGCTGTAATCAGCGGTGGTAAAGCCGGACTGGTGAAGATAATCAATTAAGGCATTTTTCAACTCAATGGCGGCATCATCAGCGCCAATTGCAATAGAAAGCATAGCAGATCTCCAAAAGAAGGTGACGAAAGTGGCCGGCGATCCGGCGGATCGTGCCCACCGCTTTGCTTACCCTATGCGCAAAATTACAAATGATCAATACATGTTCATATGATTGATGTGTTTTAAGCGATATAAAAAATTAAAAGAGGGATTGATCACACTAATTTAGATTTGTGAGGGTGTTAAACGGCTAAAAACTCCGTTGCACGACGCTCGTCACAGTTTTCACCTTCGGTTGTTGGCTTCCTGGCAGGCTATGCGTACTGTTCATTTAATCAATGCATGTTCAAATGATCAATAAGCGGAGACGGATTATGTGCCAGACATGTACAGAACAGAGCCGACGCGTGGCGGATATCCCGCAGCGAATGAAAGCGGTTGTAGCCTACGCACCGGGGGATTATCGGCTTGAGGAAGTGGATGTGCCCACCATCGGGCCGAAGGAAATCCTGGTAAAAGTTGAAGCCTGCGGTATCTGCGCGGGCGACGTTAAGGCCTATGAAGGTGCACCGAGCTTCTGGGGTGATGAAAAGCAGCCAGCCTATATCAAAGCGCCGATGATCCCGGGCCATGAGTTTATTGCTCACGTTGTGGCGCTGGGTGATGAAGTCACTGAATTTAACCTCGGCGATCGGGTGATCTCCGAGCAGATCGTACCGTGCTGGGAATGCCGCTTCTGCAATCGCGGCCAGTACTGGATGTGTGAAAAACACGATCTTTACGGCTTTCAGAACAACGTCAACGGCGGCATGGCGCAGTACATGAAGTTTACCAAAGAGGCCATTAACTACGCGGTGCCGGCGGATCTGCCGATTGAAAAAGCCATCCTGATCGAGCCATACGCCTGTTCGCTTCATGCCGTGCAGCGCGCCAACATCAAGCTGGGTGATGTAGTGGTGCTGGCCGGGGCAGGCACGCTGGGGCTGGGGATGATCGGCGCGATTAAAAAATCCGGTGCGGAGAAACTGGTGGTGCTGGATCTCTCCGATCGTCGCCTTGAGCTGGCGAAAACCTTCGGTGCCGATCTGGTGATTAACCCCGCGCGGGAGGACGCGATAAAAATCGTCAAAGAGATGACCGAGGGCTACGGCTGCGATATTTACATCGAGGCAACCGGTGCCGCGAAGTCGGTAGAACAGGGGCTGACGATGATCCGCAAGCTCGGCACTTTCGTGGAGTTTTCGGTGTTTAAAGATCCGGTCAGCGTCGACTGGAGCATTATCAGCGACCGTAAAGAACTGGATCTCCTCGGTTCACACCTTGGACCTTACTGTTACCCGCTGGTCATCAGCGGCATCGCAGATGGATCGCTGCCGACCGAAGGTGTGGTCACCCATACGCTGCCGCTGGAGCGTTTCGCTGAAGGGTTCGACCTGATGAAGCGCGGCGTTGATTCAATCAAAGTGGTGCTCAATCCAAATCTCTGATCCAGGCCTGGCGGGTGCGGCAGTCCTGGTCCACGCCGGGCGCACCTCCTGAAGGCAACACCGGGAGGATACAATGTTACAACGAATGATTGCACGTACGGGGCTGTCGCCCAAGCTGATGCTGGGCTACGCGGGCGTACTGATTTTTATGATGGGCGAAGGGCTGGAGCAGGGATGGCTTTCGCCTTACCTGATTGAAAAAGGGCTGAGCGTGCAGCAGTCTGCGCTGCTGTTCAGCGTTTACGGTTTTGCCGCCGCGATTGCCGCCTGGTTTTCCGGCGTGCTGGCTGAAATCTATACCGCAAAGCGTGTGATGCTGGTGGGGCTGGTGCTGTTTATGATCGGTTCGGTACTGTTTCTGACCATCGGTCTGCCGAGCAATCACCTGATGACCATGATCCCTACCTACGCGCTTCGCGGTCTGGGTTACCCGCTGTTTGCGTACGGCTTCCTGGTCTGGGTGGCCTACGAGGCTCCGCGCGAAAGGCTGGGTTCAGCTGTAGGCATCTTCTGGTTCGTCTACAGCGGCGGGCTGAGCGTGCTCGGCGTGCTGTACTCCAGTATCGCGCTGCCGATTCTGGGTGAAATCCATACCCTGTGGAGTGCGCTGATCTTTGTGATGCTGGGCGCAACGATCGCACTGTTCCTCAATCGTGGGAAAGATGAGGCGGAAGCGCAGCGAGAAAAGCCGACGCTGGCCTATGTGCTGAAGGGCATCACCATTGCCTTTGAAAATCCAAAAATCGGCCTGGGTGGCATTGTTCGCACCATTAATACCTCGGCGGCCTACGGCTTCGTGGTGTTTATGCCAACCTACATGATGGATTTCGGCTTTACCCGCACCGACTGGCTGCATATGTACGCCGCACTTTGGGGCGTCAATATCATCTTCAACCTGCTGTTCGGCATCATCAGCGACGGTCTCGGCTGGCGCAACGTGGTGATGTGGTTCGGCTGCATCGGCTGCGCGATTACCACCGTACTGTTCTTCTATATGCCGCAGTGGTTGGGAGCGAACTATCTGGCCACCATCGTCATCGCCGGACTGTTCGGGGCCTGCCTGGCCGCGTTCGTCCCTCTCTCCGCCCTGATGCCGTCGCTGGCACCGGAAAATAAAGGTGCTGCGATGTCGATTCTTAATCTGGGTGCCGGGTTAAGCACCTTTGTTGGCCCGGCGGTCGTCGGCTTGTTTATCGGTCCGTTTGGTGCCGCCGGGGTGATCTGGATTTATACCGGCCTCTATCTGCTGGCGGCGGTGCTGATGAAATTTGTCACTCTGCCAGCGGGGGATGCGTCTGCGGACAGCGACAACACCCGCTTAATCAAACAGAAAGGAGCACTCTGATGAGCACAGAACTGACGGGCAAAGTTGCCCTTATCACCGGCGGCGCAGCGGGAATCGGCCACGCTATCGCCGAGTGTTTTTTACAGCATGGTGCCCGCGTCGCACTTTTCGATCGCGATCCAACGGTCGCCGATGTGGCCAAAGCGCTGGACCCACAGCGGGCAATTGGCCTGGCGGTTGATGTCACCAGCCGCACAGCGGTTTATCAGGCCGTTGAACGGACCGTGGCGCATTTTGGCAGGCTGGATATTGCGGTGAACTGTGCGGGCGTGGCACTGCTGGCCCCCGCTGAGACGTTGAGCGAGGAAGCGTGGGACCGCACGCTGGATATCAATCTGAAGGGGACCTTCCTGGTTTCACAGGCGGCAGGCCAGCATTTCCTGCGGCAGAAAAGCGGAAACATTATCAATATGGCCTCGCAGGCCAGCGTGGTGGCGCTGCCCCAGCATCTGGCCTACTGCGCCAGTAAAGCGGCGGTGGTTGGGCTGACTCAGGTGCTGGCGCTCGAGTGGGGGCCGCACAACATTAACGTCAATGCCATTTCGCCAACGGTGGTGTTGACCGAACTGGGGGCAAAGGCCTGGGCCGGTGAAGCCGGAGAAACGCATAAAAAACAGATCCCGCTGCGTCGGTTTGCGGAGCCAGCGCACATTGCTGCTACGGCGCTGTTCCTTGCCAGCCCGGGTGCGGCAATGATGAACGGGGCCAACGTGGTGGTCGATGGCGGCTTTACCATTTGCTGAAGTCAGAATTTTGCTAACAGGAGTGACAGATGAATCGCATTATTAACGATCCTGATTATGTTGTAGAGGACGCTATCCAGGGATACCTGAAAGCCCATCCGGCCATTTATCAGGCCACCGACAACCCTCGGGTGCTTAAGCGCCCACAGGCTCCGATTACAGGCAAAGTCGGCGTGGTGACCGGCGGCGGCTCCGGCCATGAGCCGGCATTCCTTGGCTACATGGGGAAAAACATGCTGGACGCGGTGGCGATTGGCGAGGTGTTTTCTTCGCCGACGGCGGGCGCTTTCCTCGACGCGTTTAAAGCGGCGGACGGCGGCGCGGGCGTGGCCTGTCTTTACGGCAACTACGCGGGCGATAACATGAACGTTAAGATGGCGATTAAAAAAGCCACCGCCGCCGGTATTACTGTCAAAACCGTGGTGGCGAACGACGATGTGGCATCCGCCTCGGTTAGTGAAATCGAAAGGCGTCGCGGCGTGGCGGGCGAAATACTGATGTGGAAAGTGGGCGCGGCGGCGGCGGCGCAGGGATACGATCTGGACGGTGTGATCGCCGTGGCGCAGAAGGCCATTGACCGCTGTCGCTCGATTGGCGCGGGCCTCAGCTCCTGCACGATCCCGGCAGTGGGTAAACCCAACTTTCATATCGAGCCCGGCACGATGGAGATCGGTATCGGCCACCACGGCGAGCCGGGTATTGAAGTGATCCCGACCCAGAGCGCGAAAGAGATGGCTGCCACTATGCTGAACTTCGTGCTTGCCGAGCAGGTTGCTTCACCGCCGCCGGAAGTGGTGGTACTGGTCTCTGGCCTGGGCGCAACCCCGGTGATGGAGCTGTATATCTACTATGCAGAAGTGGAAAAGTTGCTGACTGAAAAAGGCATTCGCGTTCACCGCGCGCTGGTCGGCAACTACTTTACCTCGCTGGAAATGATGGGCGTCACGCTAACGGTGATGACGCTTGATGATGAACTGAAAAAGCTGGTGGACCTGCCGACTCAGGCACCTGGCCTGATGCAGGGAGAATAAGATGATGACGCAACTTTCAACGCAGCACGGCAGCCAGCTGGTCAGCGAACTGGTCACGGTGATTAAAAGCAATCGTGACTATCTGAGTGAAATTGACGGCGCTATCGGCGATGGCGATCACGGCATCAATATGGCGAAAGGTTTTACCCTTTGTGGCGAACAGCTGAATGAACGACAGTCGCTGGCGGAGGCCTTTGATACCCTGTCCGACGCGTTGATGGAGGGGATTGGCGGATCGATGGGGCCGCTGTACGGCAGCTTCTTTATGGGGATGGCCGATAACATTCGCAGCAAATCCGCCCTGACGGCCAACGATTTTGCCGCTATGCTGCGGGCGGGGCTGACCGAGCTGCAGGATATCAGCGAGGCGGGAGTGGGTGATAAGTGCCTGATGGACACGCTGATCCCGGCGGTTGAGACAGCCGAGCAGCGGGCGGATGAGGGCTATACTGTGATGCTGCAGGCGATTCGCAACGCTGCCCGTCAGGGGCGTGATTCGACAAAAGATCTGGTGGCGAAGATTGGCCGCGCCAGCCGTCTGGGTGAGCGTTCGCGCGGGGTGCTGGATGCCGGTGCGGTATCCTGTTGCCTGCTGCTGGAACAGATGGCGGCCAGCGCACAGCAGCAGCTGTTGGCGGAGACGGCCTGAGCGCTACGGCAAGAAAAATCCGACCTGCTCGTGCGGTAAAATGGTATAAATTAGCAGCCCGTCAGGCGCATAAGGAGCGGCCGTATGCCGCTCCTTATGTGATAATTGACATCGATCGCGGCAGGAAGACTCCTGCCCAAACAGCACGACTCAGACAGAGAGACGACTGCCCGGATGGAAAAAAACACGCTATCTCAGGATACCGAACTGCTGACGGAAATTGCCGTCGCTTACTATCAGGACGAGATTACCCAGGAAGAGATTGCGCGAAAGTTTGGTATCTCCCGCATCAAGGTCGGGCGTCTGTTAAAGCGTGCAAAAGAAGAAGGCATTGTGGAGATCAACGTGCGCTACCATCCGGTGTTCAGTACCCGGCTGGAGCAGCAGCTGCTGGAGCGTTTTTCGCTGCAGCGCGCGCTGATCGCACTCGATCATCACGATGACGAAGAGCAGCGGCGGCAGGTTGCTGCGCTGGTCGCCATGCACCTTTCGCAAACCTTAAAAGACAACGCAGTGGTGGCGGTAGGGCAGGGGCGCAACGTCGCCGCCGTTGCCGATCACCCCGGCAGCGTACCGACCCGCAATTGCCACTTCATCAGCGGTATTGGTGGGACTCATCGCCCCGGTGATGCGATTAACGCCGACCATATCAGCCGCCGTCTGGCGAAAAAATTCGGCGGCATTAGCGAAACGCTGTACGCCCCGGCCTATGTGGAAAACCGCGCGCTTAAAGACGCCTTTATGCAAAACGGGACCATCAAAGAGACGCTGGACCGCGCCCGCAAGGCGGATGTGGCGCTGGTGGGTATCGGCGATATGAACGAAAACAGCTATATGGTGAAGCTTGGCTGGTTTACGCCTCATGAGATTATCGACGCCAGCCTGAATCAGGGAGTGATCGGTGATGTGGCCGGATACGACTTTTTCAACGCGCAGGGTCAGCATGTCGATACGGTGATGAACGATCGGGTGATTGGCCTGAGCATCGACGAGCTGCGCAAGATCCCCTGCGTGATTGCGATTGCCTCGGAAAATACCAAAGCCATGGCGATCCTCGGCGCGCTGCGAACCGGTGCCATCGATATTATCGCCACCACGGCGCAGAATATCCGTACCTTACTAAATATGACCAAATAACCTGCTGCCCCGGCGGACTGAACCAGACGGTCCGCTGTCATACCTCTCCTTTAACGCACGAACTGCCTGTTTTTCCGATTGCTCCGTGTCAACGATGTGGGCTGCCTCAAGTTTTTCCCTGCATTGCCACTTCTATACTGGGACGTTTGTACCTACAGAAAAAGGAACGCGTTAATGGACGACCAGTTAAAGCAGAGTGCGCTCGATTTTCATCAGTTCCCCGTTCCGGGAAAAATTCAGGTTTCCCCGACTAAACCGCTGGCAACGCAGCGCGATTTGGCTCTGGCCTATTCGCCCGGCGTGGCGGCTCCGTGCCTGGAAATCGCCGAGGACCCGCAGGCGGCGGATAAGTACACCGCCCGCGCTAACCTGGTCGCGGTTATTTCCAACGGTACAGCGGTGCTGGGGCTGGGCAATATTGGCGCGCTGGCCAGTAAGCCTGTGATGGAAGGGAAGGGCGTGTTGTTTAAAAAGTTCGCCGGTATTGATGTTTTTGATATCGAAGTCGATGAGCTGGACCCGGATAAACTCATTGACGTGGTGGCGGCGCTGGAGCCGACCTTTGGCGGGATCAATCTGGAAGATATTAAAGCGCCGGAGTGTTTCTACATCGAGCAGAAGCTGCGCGAGCGGATGAAAATTCCGGTGTTCCATGACGATCAGCACGGTACTGCTATCATCTGTACCGCTGCGGTGCTGAACGGCCTGCGGGTGGTGAAAAAGACCATTTCAGATGTGCGGCTGGTGGTTTCCGGCGCTGGCGCATCGGCAATCGCCTGTATGAACCTGCTGGTGGCGCTGGGTATGCAGAAACACAATATCGTGGTCTGTGACTCAAAAGGCGTTATCTACCAGGGGCGCGAGGCCAATATGGCCGAAACCAAAGCGGCCTATGCGGTGGTGGATAGCGGCAAGCGTACGCTGGACGATGTGATCGCCGATGCCGATATTTTCCTCGGCTGCTCCGGTCCGAAAGTGATGACGCCGGAAATGGTGAAAAAAATGGCGCGCGATCCGCTGATCCTCGCGCTGGCTAACCCGGAGCCGGAAATCCTGCCGCCGCTGGCGAAGGAAGTGCGCCCGGATGCGATTATCTGTACCGGCCGTTCGGATTATCCTAACCAGGTGAACAACGTTCTATGCTTCCCGTTTATCTTCCGCGGCGCGCTGGATGTCGGTGCCACGGCAATTAATGAAGAGATGAAGCTGGCGGCAGTTCACGCCATTGCCGATCTGGCGCTGGCGGAGCAAAGCGAAGTCGTGGCCTCGGCCTATGGCGATCAGGAACTGTCTTTTGGTCCTGAATATCTGATCCCGAAACCGTTCGATCCACGGCTGATTGTGCAGATCGCACCGGCGGTGGCTAAAGCGGCGATGGACTCCGGCGTGGCGCGCAGGCCGATCGCCGACTTCGACGCCTACCGCGAAAAACTCACCGAGTTTGTTTATAAAACCAATCTGTTTATGAAGCCGGTGTTCTCGCAGGCGCGGAAAGATCCGAAACGCGTGGTGCTGGCCGAAGGCGAAGAGGCGCGGGTACTGCACGCCACTCAGGAGCTGGTCACCCTGGGGCTGGCGAAACCGATTCTGATTGGTCGCCCGAGCGTGATTGAAATGCGTCTGCAAAAGCTGGGGCTGAAAATCGAGCTGGGTAAAGATTTTGAAGTGGTCAACAATGAGTCCGACCCGCGCTTTAAAGAATACTGGAACGAGTATTACCAGATTATGAAGCGTCGCGGCGTTTCTCCGCAGCAGGCACAGCGTGCCGTTATCGGTAATCCGACGTTAATCGGTGCCATTATGGTACATCGCGGTGAAGCGGATGCGCTGATCTGCGGCACCATCGGCGACTATAAAGAGCACTATGCGGTGGTGGAAAAACTGTTTGGCTTCCGTGGAGACGTCAAGGTTGCCGGGGCGATGAACGCGCTGGAGCTGCCGAGCGGGAATACCTTTATTGCCGACACTTACGTCAATGAAGACCCAACGCCGGAGCAGCTTGCCGAGCTGACGCTGATGGCGGCTGAAACCGTGCGCCGCTTCGGGATTGAGCCGAAGGTGGCGCTGCTGTCCCACTCCAGCTTTGGCACTTCCAACGCGCCGGCGGCCTGCAAAATGCGTGAAACGCTTGAACTGGTGAAGGCGCGTGCGCCGGATCTGGAGATCGATGGTGAAATGCATGGTGATGCCGCACTGGTGGAGAGTATCCGCCACGATCTGATGCCGGACAGCCCGCTGAAAGGCGCGGCAAACATCCTGATTATGCCTAACGTCGAAGCGGCGCGAATCAGCTACAACCTGCTGCGTGTGTCCTGTTCGGACGGCGTGACGGTGGGGCCGGTACTGATGGGCATCGCTAAACCGGTACACGTGCTGACGCCGATCTCTTCGGTGCGGCGCATTGTGAACATGGTGGCACTGGCGGTGGTGGAAGCCCAGACGGCACCGCTGTAAGCGGTTAATCAACACTTCCGGACGTACGGTATGGACGGGGGCCGACAGAATCGGCGGTATTTTTGTCGGCCCCCGCTATTGCCGCTATTCAATCATTTCGTAACGTTAAAGCCAGTCTTTCACCGGCAGGAAGTCGCGATACAGTGCGGCCTCCGGGCTGTCATCGGCGGGCTGATAGTCATATTCCCAGCGCACCAGCGGCGGCATCGACATCAGAATGGATTCCGTACGCCCGCCGGTTTGCAGGCCGAACAGCGTTCCGCGATCCCACACCAGATTAAATTCCACATAGCGGCCACGGCGATAGAGCTGGAACTGGCGCTCGCGCTCGCCCCACGGCAGCGCTTTACGGCGTGCAACAATCGGCAGGTAGGCGTCCAGGAAGCCGTTGCCCACGGCCTGCATAAAGCGGAAGCTGTGGTCGAAGTCCGGTGTGTTCAGATCGTCAAAGAACAGGCCGCCGATGCCGCGCTGCTCGTCGCGGTGCTTCAGATAGAAGTAATCGTCGCACCACTTCTTGTAGCGGGGATAGACGTCTTCACCAAACGGCTGGCACAGATCGAAGGCGGTCTGATGCCAGTGCAGCGCATCCTCTTTGAAACCGTAGAACGGGGTCAGATCGAAGCCGCCGCCAAACCACCAGACCGGGTCCGCGCCAGGTTTTTCCGCAATAAAAAAGCGCACGTTGGCGTGGCTGGTTGGCACGTACGGATTTTCCGGATGGATCACCAGCGATACGCCCAGCGCTTCGAAACTGCGCCCCGCCAGCTCAGGGCGATGAGCGGTAGCCGAAGCGGGCATCGCATCGCCGTGAACGTGTGAGAAGTTAACCCCGGCCTGCTCAAAAACGCTGCCGTTACGCAGAACGCGGCTGCGCCCGCCGCCGCCGCCGGGGCGCTCCCAGCTGTCTTCGGTGAAGCTGGCGCTTCCGTCCGCCAGGGACAGCTGCTGGCAGATGTTATCCTGCAGTTCCAGCAGGAACCGTTTGACCACGGCGATATCAGGTACGTTCATGAGTTAACCTTCTTAACGAAAAGACCGACGGAGTATACCTCAGCCCATCCGTCTGCCCGCATCATACTCATTAAAAAAGCTGACAATACCATTGGCGATCGCACCGGCGATCTTCTGACGGAACGCGGTGGTCCCCAGCAGCTTTTCTTCCTGTGGATTGGTGATAAACGAGGTTTCAACCAGTACGGAAGGAATAGAAGGGGATTTCAGCACGGCAAACGCCGCCTGCTCGGTGTGCTGACTGTGCAGGTGGTGCATCGGGCGGATCTGATTCAACACGTGCTTACCCAGAGTCAGGCTGTTTTTAATGGTGTCGGTCTGTACCAGATCGAACAGCACCTGCTGCAAATAACGATCTTTGGTCGCCACCTCCACGCCGCCGACGTTATCAGCGGCGTTCTCTTTTTCCGACAGATACTTCGCCATGGTGCTGCTGGCTCCGCGATTGGAGAGGGCAAACACCGAGGCACCGTTAGCTACCGGGCTGGTAAAACCGTCGGCGTGAACCGACATAAACAGATCCGCGCCGTGCTGGTGGGCGATCTCCACCCGCTCGCCGAGGGGGATAAAGTGGTCGGTTTCTCGCGTCAGGCGTACATCAATATGCGGATGTTCGCTCAGCAGATGGCGAATGTGGTTAGCGATTTCCAGCACGATATGTTTCTCTTCCGATCCTTCCTGTCCCACCGCACCGGAATCAATACCGCCATGGCCCGGATCGATCATTACGATTTTTTTGCCGTTGGCAGGTCGTGGAGGATGAGGCGAAGCCGCCGTGCCCTGCGCGCGGGGAGTGACTCTAAGAGTGACATCTTCCTCTTTTGCCAGCGCTGATTTGCGTGCCATCAGCATCAGTGCCAGGCTGGAAAGGATGAACTGCCGACGTGAGTTGAGCGGCCGGAGCTGAAGAATCTTTTTCATAAGATAATCCTGAAGCAAAAAGTGCTTATTGTTATATCGTAACAGTGACCGGGCGGCGAGAAAGGAGCTATTTCATCTTTTTACTTTTTATTTCAGTATGCTAATGACGTTTTTATTCTTTTTTTCTCCGTACGCAATCGTCAGACTTGCACCAGCAGAAGAATGCGTGATAATCAGCAGATTATGCTTAACCTTAGGTCTATTCCCATGGAAATCCGCGTATTTCGGCAGGAAGATTTTGAAGAAGTGATTACCCTCTGGGAGCGTTGCGATTTGTTACGTCCCTGGAACGATCCGGAAATGGATATCGAACGTAAACAGAACCACGACCCGGATTTATTCCTGGTGGCGGTGGTCGGCGGTGAAATCGTTGGCTCAATTATGGGCGGCTACGATGGACATCGCGGTTCAGCCTACTATCTTGGCGTTCATCCTGATTACCAGGGGCGCGGCTTTGCCAACGCGCTGATTAACCGACTTGAGAAGAAGCTGATTGCGCGCGGCTGCCCGAAGATCCACGTAATGGTGCGGGAAGAAAATGACGCGGTGCAGGGCTTCTACGAAAAACTGGACTACGAAACCGTCGACAGCGTGCTGCTGGGGAAACGACTTATTGAAGATCGTGAGTACTGATTAACCCCGTCTTATTGTCGCCGGGCAGTATATGCCCGGCGGCTACCGTTACGTCACCATCTTGAAGACTATGCTCAAATACACTCCCGATGACTACGATGCTCGTGGCCAGCTGCGTCTGCCGCTGAGTTTCTGGGCGATTCTATTATTACAGGCGCGCACATGGGTGCTGTTCGTGATGGCCGGAGCGTCGCGCCAGCAGGGAGCCGCGCTGCTGGAGCTGTTCTACCCTGATACCCACACCTTTTGGCTTGGCCTTGCGCTGGGTGGCCCGGCGGCGGTGGGCCTGCTGCTGACCGGATACCGCCAGCGGCTGCCGCGTCTCTGGCAGGCATGGCGCTGGGTACTGATGGCGACGCTGGCAGTGATGCTTGTAATGCAGGGCGTGTCGCTGTGGCAGCAGGATGAGCAAACCTCGCCGCTGGTGCTGTTTGTCTCCCTGCTCGATCTGCTGGGCCTGCTTGCCCTGTGGCGCCAGCGTCGGCTGGCCGACTGTTTTGATCCAGAGCAAAATCAGTAGCGTCATCCATCCTGCGGGTTAAACTTTTTGGCGATCCGCGACTCAAAGCAGTTCGGACGTTTTGCTACTGATACCAGGAGTTGTAATGAATAATTTTCGCCCGGCGCTACTGATCGCCACTGTGTTACTGGCTGGCTGTGCCGGCTCCGGCAGTCAAACGGGCAGCGCCAGCCAGTCCACCTGGTGGAACCCCGTTTCCTGGTCATGGTCCGGGCTGAATCCCGTGAACTGGTTTGGTTCCTCTCTTCAGATCGCCGAGCAGGGGGTGGGTGGTGTTAACGGCAGCACGCCGCTGCAGCAGAAAGCCATTGAAGACGGTCTGAAGGGGCAATATACGCTGAGAAACGGTATGCGCATGGTCGATGGCAGCGTGGTTTCTTTCTGGCAGGCGCTGGATGACAACAAAAAGGTAGAGATGGAGCTGAGTGGCCGCACCACCGTCAAACGTATTGAGGTCATGGATAAAGATGTGGCAACCGACAGCGGTGTGAAAATTGGCACTCGCTTCAGCGACCTGTACAGCAAAGCCTTTGAGTCCTGTAAAAAGGGCACAGGCGCGGATCGCGATGGCGTGGAATGCCGTGCGCCAAACAGCCAGCATATCAGCTATGTGTTCAGCGGCGACTGGCGCGGGCCGGAAGGGCTGATGCCGTCGGATGACACGCTGAAAAACTGGACGGTCAGCAAAATTATCTGGCACAGCCAGAACGCCGACTAAAACCACAATTATCTTGCGCTTAAGCAGGCTCCTGGCGCAGGCTTCAGGTATCATACTGGCGTAAAAACCGACCAGATATAACCTGAGAGCCAGGAGTTTACAGTATGTCCGATTTTCAGAGCGGGATTTTGTTAGAACACCGCCGTTTTGCTATCTACATTGAAGCGATGTGCCAGGGTGATATTGCCGCGATCCGCAGCGGCAGCCATCTTTTCCTCCAGCAGCTGTCACTGCTGCAACAGCGTTATCCCGACGCCGGTCTTGGCGCGGTCATTGCCTTCGGCAGCGGCCTGTGGAACGACCTCAATCCGACCAACAGCACCGCTGAGCTGAAGGATTTTCAGCCGCTGGGTAAAGGCATTGCGCCCGCCACCCAGCGCGACATGCTGATTCATATTCAGTCGCTGCGCCACGATGTGAATTTCAGCCTGGCGCAGGCCGCGCTGGCCGCCTTTGGCGATGCGATCCGTATTGAAGAGGAAACTCACGGCTTTCGCTGGATGGAAGAGCGGGACCTCAGCGGCTTCGTTGACGGCACGGAAAACCCGCAGGGCGAGCAGCGTGAAGCGGTGGCGATTATTGCCAGCGGCGAAAATGCAGGCGGCAGCTACGTCCTCAGCCAGCGCTGGCAGCACAATCTGAAAATGTTTAACCGCCTGGCGGTGGAAAAACAGGAGCAGATTATTGGCCGCACCAAAGAGAGTAATGAAGAGCTGGAGGGCGATGCCCGGCCTGCGACCTCACACGTGGCGCGCGTGGATCTGAAAGAAGAGGGCAAAGGGCTGAAAATTTTGCGCCAGAGCCTGCCTTACGGCACCGCCAGCGGCGTTCACGGCCTGTTCTTCCTTGCCTACTGCGCGACGCTGTATAACATTGAACAGCAGCTGCTGAGCATGTTCGGCGAAGCGGACGGCAAGTATGATGCGATGCTGCGCTTCACTAAACCCTTGACCGGCAGCTACTTCTACGCGCCTTCACTGTCGCAGCTGGCCGCGCTGTAACCCGTATTGCCTCCGGTACAGTTGCTTTAGGCTGCGCCGGATAAAGATTGTTGTCATGTGGCTTGCAGCTGCCCGCTCGTATTGGCTACAGCGTTCTATCAGATGCCGGGGAGATTCCTGCCCCGGTGTTTTGGAGCAGGGGCTTATACCACTCACCGCAGTGCTCGCCTGTATCATTTTTCAGCATAGTATTCCCACCCACTGCATAATCAATTCCACACCCTTATAGCGTTTTCTGCTTGCAAATCACCAAACGGTATATAAAACCGTTACAGCTTTTACCCGGGTTATAAATAAACTGAAGGCACTTCAGGCGTAAGCCTTTCCATCTCTCTTCAGGGTGCTACATGACGTTACCGACGGTGAAAAAATTAGTCAGCGCGACCGCTTTCTCGTTACTGCTTGCCGGTGCCGCACAGGCCACGGAGCTGTTGAACAGTTCTTATGATGTCTCTCGCGAGTTGTTTACCGCCCTGAATACACCGTTTGAAAAACAGTGGGATGAACAGCATCCGGGCGACAAGCTGACCATCAAGCAGTCCCATGCCGGTTCTTCCCGCCAGGCGCTGGCTATTCTGCAAGGCCTGAAAGCTGATGTGGTGACCTACAACCAGGTGACCGATGTGCAGGTGCTGCACGATAAAGGCAAGCTGATCCCGGCCGACTGGCAGCAGCGCCTGCCGAACAGCAGCTCACCGTTCTACTCCACCATGGCGTTCCTGGTGCGTAAGGGAAACCCTAAAAATATCCACGACTGGAACGATCTGGTCCGTGACGACGTTAAGCTGATTTTCCCTAACCCGAAAACCTCGGGGAATGCGCGCTACACCTATCTGGCGGCATGGGGTGCGGCCGACCGTGCCGACGGCAAAGATAAAGCCAAAACCGAAAAGTTTATGACGCAGTTCCTGAAAAACGTTCAGGTGTTTGATACCGGCGGACGCGGCGCGACGACCAGTTTCGTCGATCGCGGTCTGGGCGATGTACTGATTAGCTTCGAATCGGAAGTGAATACCATCCGTAATCAGTACGAAAAAGACGGTTACGAAGTCATTGTGCCGAAGACCAACATTTTGGCTGAATTCCCGGTGGCGTGGATCGATAAAAATACCGAAAGCAACAAAACCACCGATGCGGCAAAAGCCTATCTGAACTACCTCTACACGCCAGCGGCGCAGCAGATCATTACCCAGTTCTACTACCGGGTGAATAATCCGCAGCTGATGGCCGAGCATAAAGACCGCTTCCCGCAGACCGATCTGTTCCGCGTGTCCGATGCGTTCGGCAGCTGGGAAGAGGTGATGAAAGTCCACTTTGCCAACGGCGGCGAATTGGACAAGCTGTTAGCGGCAGGACGGTAACCGGATGTTTGCAACCAGTAAGCGCGTGCTGCCCGGCTTTGGCATCAGCCTCGGCAGCAGCCTGTTTTTTACCTGTTTAATTCTGCTGTTGCCGATCAGCGCGCTGCTGATGCAGCTGTCGCAGATGACGCTGGCACAGTATTGGGAAGTGATCACCAACCCGCAGGTGGTGGCGGCTTATAAAGTGACGCTGCTGGCCGCCGGTGTGGCATCGATTTTCAATGCCGTCTTCGGCATGCTGATGGCGTGGATCCTGACGCGCTACCGTTTTCCAGGGCGCTCAATCCTTGATGGCCTGATGGATTTACCGTTTGCGCTGCCGACGGCGGTAGCAGGCCTGACGCTGGCCGGTTTGTTCTCGGTGAACGGCTGGTACGGTGAGTGGCTGGGGCAGTTTGGTATTAAAGTCTCCTACACCTGGCTGGGCATCGCGGTGGCGATGGCCTTTACCAGCATCCCGTTTGTGGTGCGTACGGTGCAGCCGGTGCTGGAGGAGTTAGGCCCGGAATACGAGGAAGCGGCCGAAACGCTGGGCGCCACTCCGTGGCAGAGCTTCCGCCGCGTGGTGCTGCCGGAAGTTGCTCCGGCCCTGCTGGCAGGCACCGCGCTGTCGTTTACCCGCAGCCTCGGCGAGTTTGGCGCGGTGATCTTTATCGCCGGTAACATCGCGTGGAAAACCGAAGTCACCTCGCTGATGATTTTCGTGCGCCTGCAGGAATTTGATTATCCGGCGGCCAGCGCCATTGCCTCGGTGATCCTTGCCGCGTCGCTGCTGCTGCTGTTTGCAATTAACACCTTACAAAGCCGCTTTGGCCGTCGTCTGGGAGGCCACTAATGGCGGATGTAAGCGAATTAAAAGGCGTGGGCCGCGCACGTTTTCAGTGGGGCAAGTGGATTCTGATTGGGCTGGGTATGCTGATCTCCCTGCTGTTGCTGGTGGTGCCGCTGATTGCCATCTTTACCGAAGCGCTGTCCAGCGGGCTGATGGCCACGTTCAGCAACCTGCAGGATGGCGACATGCTGCACTCCATCTGGCTGACGGTGCTGATTGCGCTGATCGTCGTGCCGGTGAACCTGGTGTTCGGGACGCTGCTGGCCTGGCTGGTCACGCGTTTTAACTTCCCGGGCCGCCAGCTGCTGCTGACGCTGTTTGATATTCCGTTTGCCGTTTCGCCGGTGGTTGCCGGTCTGATGTATCTGCTGTTCTGGGGCGTAAATGGTCCGGTGGGCGGCTGGCTGGATGCGCACAGCATCCAGCTGATGTTCTCCTGGCAGGGGATGGCGATGGTGACCATCTTTGTTACCTGTCCGTTCGTGGTTCGCGAGCTGGTGCCGGTGATGCTGAGCCAGGGCAGCCATGAAGATGAAGCAGCAGTGCTGCTGGGTGCGTCCGGCTGGAAAATGTTCTGGCGCGTGACGCTGCCAAATATCCGCTGGGCGCTGCTGTACGGCGTGGTGCTGACCAACGCCCGCGCGATCGGTGAATTTGGTGCCGTGTCGGTCGTCTCGGGCTCTGTGCGCGGCGAAACCTACACGCTGCCGCTACAGGTTGAATTACTGCATCAGGATTACAACACCGTGGGGGCATTTACCGCCGCCGGATTGCTGACCCTGATGGCGATAGTCACACTGTTTCTGAAAGGTGCGCTGCAGTGGCGCTTAGAAAGCCAGCAGCACCGCCTGCAACAGGAGGGGAATAATGAGCATTGAAATTGGTAACATCAATAAATCCTTCGGTAAGACGAAAGTCCTGAACGATATTTCCCTGGATATCCCTTCCGGGCAGATGGTTGCGCTGTTAGGGCCTTCCGGCTCGGGAAAAACCACCCTGCTGCGGATTATCGCCGGGCTGGAGAATCAGAACAGCGGTCGCCTGAGCTTCCACGGTAAAGACGTCAGCCGCGTTCACGCGCGCGATCGTCAGGTTGGCTTTGTATTCCAGCACTATGCCCTGTTCCGCCATATGACGGTGTTCGACAACATCGCCTTCGGCCTGACCGTGCTGCCACGCCGCGAACGTCCGTCAGCGGCAGAAATTAAGCAAAAAGTGACCCGTCTGCTGGAGATGGTGCAGCTTTCCCATCTGGCAGGGCGTTTCCCGGCCCAGCTTTCCGGCGGTCAGAAACAGCGCGTGGCGCTGGCACGCGCGCTGGCGGTAGAGCCGCAAATTCTGCTGCTGGATGAGCCGTTCGGTGCGCTGGATGCCCAGGTGCGTAAAGAATTGCGCCGCTGGCTGCGTCAGCTGCATGAAGAGCTGAAGTTCACCAGCGTCTTTGTGACCCACGACCAGGAAGAGGCGATGGAAGTTGCCGATCGCGTGGTGGTGATGAGCCAGGGCAATATCGAACAGGTCGGCACCCCGGACGAAGTGTGGCGCGATCCGGCCACCCGCTTTGTGCTGGAGTTCCTTGGTGAAGTGAATCGCTTTGACGGCGAAGTTCACGGTTCGCAGTTCCACGTTGGCGCGCATCAGTGGCCGTTGGGCTATGCGTCGGCGCACCAGGGTAAAGTCGAACTGTTCCTGCGCCCGTGGGAAATCGACGTCAGCCGCCAGAGCAGCCTGCAAACCCCGCTGCCGGTGCAGATTCTGGAAGTCAGCCCGCGCGGCCATTACTGGCAGCTGGTGGTTCAGCCCGCAGGCTGGAGCAGCGAGCCGGTGACCGTGGTGCTGGAAGGCGAGCAGTCAACGCCGATCCGTGGCGAACGTCTGTTCGTAGGCCTGCAGCAGGCGCGCCTGTATAATGGCGATACGCCGCTGAGACCCGTTGCCTTTGCGCAAAGCGCCTGATATTTTTCTAAGCTGACTCTTTTTAGCAACAGGGGCTGGATTTTTCCGGCCCTTGTCATTTCATGCCTGGAACCGGACTTTGACCACTCTCGAACATACCATTGGTAATACTCCGCTGATCAAACTTCAGCGCCTTGGCCCGGATAACGGCAGCGAAATCTGGCTGAAACTGGAAGGGAATAATCCCGCAGGATCGGTGAAGGATCGGGCAGCGCTGTCGATGATCCAGCAGGCCGAACTGCGCGGTGAAATCCAGCCCGGCGACGTATTGATTGAAGCGACCAGCGGCAATACCGGCATTGCGCTGGCGATGATTGCAGCGATGAAAGGTTACGTTCTCAAGCTGCTGATGCCCGATAACATGAGCATCGAGCGGCAGGCGGCGATGCGCGCCTATGGCGCAGAGCTGATTCTGGTCAGCCGCGAACAGGGTATGGAAGGCGCACGCGATCTGGCCAGTGACATGGCGGCACGCGGCGAGGGCAAGGTGCTCGATCAGTTTAATAATGCCGATAACCCGCTGGGCCACTACCGCACCACCGGCCCGGAAATCTGGCAGCAGACCGCTGGCCGGGTCACGCATTTTGTCTCCAGCATGGGTACCACCGGAACCATTACCGGCGTCAGTCGTTTCCTGAAAGAGCAGAGCGATACGGTGCAAATTATTGGCCTGCAGCCTTCCGAAGGCAGCAGTATTCCAGGTATCCGCCGCTGGCCGGAAGCCTATCTGCCCGGTATTTTCCGCCCGGAACTGGTCGATGAAGTGATGGATATGTCGCAGCAGGAAGCGGAAGAGACCATGCGCCAGCTGGCGCAGCGTGAAGGCGTCTTCTGCGGCGTCAGCTCCGGCGGTGCGGTCGCCGGTGCGCTGCGTATTGCTCAGGCGAACCCCGGCAGCGTGGTGGTGGCAATCATCTGCGATCGCGGCGACCGTTATCTCTCCACCGGCGTGTACTGATTCCGCTGCTTTTTTTGTCATCGCGTGGAATCTTTTGCCATCCCAGGGTTCAAAACCCGCCGTACGTTCGCTGTCGGATTTGCCATACTGTAAGGATTAGGTAAAACCGGCTGCGGATTATTTTCTGACAGGCGAAAATAGCGGCTGTATCACTAAGAGATCCCCAATGAAAATTTTACTCGTTGATGACGACCTTGAGCTGGGCACCATGCTCAGCCAGTATCTTATTGCCGAAGGTTTTGATGCCTCGCTGGTGCTGACCGGTAAAGCGGGCGTAACCGGCGCGCTGTCCGGCGAATACAGTGCGATGATCCTCGATATTATGCTGCCGGATATGAGCGGGATTGACGTGCTGCGCCAGGTGCGACAGAACAGCCGCCTGCCGGTGATTATGCTGACGGCGAAAGGGGACAACATCGATCGCGTGATCGGCCTGGAAATGGGTGCCGATGACTATATGCCAAAACCCTGCTACCCGCGCGAGTTGGTTGCACGCCTGCGTGCCGTGCTGCGTCGCGTTGAGGAACAGCCTGCGGCAGTGGAAAACAAAGATGTGATTAGCTGGGGTGAGCTGACGCTGAACCCGGCAACGCGTATCAGCGAATGGCAGAATAAACCGTTCGATCTCACCGCCTCTGAATTCAATCTGCTTGATTTGCTGCTGCGCGCCCCCGATCGCGTGGTGTCAAAAGATGAACTGTCTGAGAAAGGTCTGGGCCGCCCGCGTGAAGCCTACGATCGCAGCGTGGATGTTCATATCAGCAACATTCGCCAGAAGCTGGCTGCACTGACTAACGATACGATTAATATCGAAACGGTTCGCAGCATCGGCTACCGCATCCGATGACCTCCCGGTTTCGCGGCTTCCTGTTCTGGAAGATCCTGCTGGGCTTCTGGCTGACCTACATTGCGATTACCCAGTTGATGTGGCTGGGCTTCAGTCTGTACGGCAATCACCGCGAACCGCCGGAAAACCTGGCCGCCCGGCGCATCGTTAATCTGCAAATGACCTCGGCGGTGTCGGTGCTGCAAAACGGCGGGCCTGAGGCGCTGCGGGATATGATGATCGACTGGCCCGATAGCGACCGGCGCTTTTTCTCGGTCCAGCAGGTTGATTCTCTGCCGCCGGGTGCGCCTGAGGATGAACTCAGCCGTGAGATGGCCTCCCGCGAGTTTCCGCAGCAGGTGGTGGAATGGGTGACCGGTGCCGACGGTAACTATTATCAGCTGCGCTACGACGTGGCCGGTCTGCGCCGCGACAGCCAGATGAACCGTCATCCGCGCAGCATTCTCAATATGCCCGAACCGTTGTTTATCGTCGGCTGCTTCTGCGGCCTGCTGTTCAGCCTGTTCCTGGCCTGGAACCTGACGCGCCCGATGCGCCAGCTGCGTGAAGGGTTTGCGAGGGTTTCGACCGGCGACTTGTCGGTGCGGCTGTTCCCTAAAATGCGCCGCCGCCACGATGAGCTGTCGGCGGTGGCCAGCGACTTTGATGCGATGGTAGAACGTCTGTCGGTGCTGGTCAGCGCCCGTGAAGAGCTGCTGCATGATGTTTCCCACGAGCTGCGATCGCCGCTGGCAAGGCTACAGCTGGCGACCGGACTGGCGCGACAGACCCCCGCCTCGGTTGAAAGCTCGCTGGATCGGATTGATGAAGAGGCCCGTCGACTGGATAAAATGATCGGCGAGCTGCTGTCTCTCTCCCGCGCCGAGCAGCAAAAAATTCCCGATGAGCAGTATTTCGATCTGCTTGGCCTGCTGGAAGCGGTAACCAATGATGCACGTTATGAAGCGCAGGTCCCAGGTGTGGAAATCCTGCTGAATGCGGACACGCAGCAGGATTACACGGTCAAAGGGGATGCGAACCTGATCCGCTCCGCCATTGAAAACGTGGTGCGTAATGCGCTGCGCTTTTCCATTCAGGGCCAGCAGGTGACCATTACCCTGCGGCAGGAAGGAGCCTGGCTGACGATTATCGTTCGCGATCAGGGGCCGGGCGTTGAGGCCGATAAGCTTTCCAGTATTTTCGATCCGTTTGTGCGCGTCAGTTCGCCGCTTTCCGGTAAAGGGTATGGCCTCGGTCTGTCGATAGTACGTAAGGTCGTGCTGGCGCATCAGGGCGAAGTGAAAGCCATCAATGCTCGTGAAGGTGGCCTGGAGCTGACGCTTCGCCTGCCGCACTGGGTGGTGTAAACCCTGCGCCTGTTTCGCGACGGTAACGAATGATATTTCAGATTTGAGGTTAAGGCATGAGCAGTTTGGCTAGCGGCAGGCAGCAGGAAGTTCAGCGCATCGTTGACGCATTATCGATTGCGATTGCGCAGCACCGGCTCAGGCCCGGCACGCGGCTGATTGAGGCACAGATCGTGGAGGTGCTCTCTGCCAACCGTAACCACGTTCAGGCGGCGCTACAGCGGCTGGCGCTGCAGCATATCGTGACTATCTCGCCGAATCGTGGCGCAAAGGTGTCACAGCCCTGCGCCAGAGAAGCGCGTGAGGTGTTTATTGCCAGGCGAGCGGTGGAAGATGCGATTGTCGCCGGGATTAGTGCGGAAAAGCTGGCGCGATCGAGTGCAGAAGTTGAGGCTCATCAGCAGGCGGAGCAGCTGGCGCTGGCCAGCGGGGATCGCCGTAACATTATTCGCGAGCTGAGCGCATTTCATCTGCTGCTGGCAAAAATTAACGAAAACCAGGTGCTGAGTGAGATTCTGGCGAACCTGATGGTGCGCAGTTCACTGATCGTCGCGCTATATCAGCGCAATGACACGCCGGCTTCTCAATGTGATGAACACTGCGCCGTGCTGGACGCGCTGAGGGTGGGGCAGAACGATGTTGCCCGTTCGATAATGCGCGACCATCTGGATCATCTGGAACAGCAGCTGGATTTAATGGATTCACCTGCCGAGTCCCTGACGCTGCGCGATGCGCTGACCGGCAGCCAGCCATAAAAAAAGCCCCCTGATTGCTCAGGGGGCTTTCTGGTTTATCTGCTCTTACTTCTTGATGCGGATAACCGGAGTCTCACCGACGGTCACGCTGCCGGTCAGTTTAGTCAGCTCTTTGATCTCATCCATGTTTGAGATGACCACTGGCGTCAGCGTTGATTTCGCTTTCTCTTCCAGTAAAGGCAGATCGAATTCGATGACCACGTCACCTTTCTTCACTTTCTGACCTTCTTCAGCGATGCGCTTAAAGCCTTCGCCTTTCAGTTCTACCGTATCAATACCAAAGTGAACAAACAGCTCAATACCGCTGTCGGACTCGATGGAAAACGCATGATTGGTTTCGAAAATTTTACCGATGGTGCCATCAACGGGAGCAACCATTTTATTGCCAGAAGGTTTGATAGCGATACCGTCGCCAACAATTTTCTCTGCAAACACTACGTCCGGTACGTCTTCGATATTGACGATTTCACCAGACAGGGGGGCTACGATTTCAATCGCACCAGATGCAGAATCTGACTTATCGCCAAAAAGTTTTGAAAACAAACCCATGTTCTTCTCCTAAGCAGTAATATTGGGCCAGCCGTCTCCGGGCCTTAGCAGAGTGTCTTTTCTTCAATGAACTTGTTGACCAGGTTCATCAACTCGTCCACTGTTGGTTGTGCCAGAGCCTGCTCTGCTAGCGCCTTCGCGTCTTCAAAATTCGTATTACGAATAATTTTTTTGATGCGTGGAATAGAAATAGAGCTCATGCTGAATTCATCCAGCCCCATTCCCAATAGCAGTAGTGTAGCACGTTCATCGCCTGCCAGCTCACCGCACATACCGGTCCACTTCCCTTCGGCGTGAGAAGCATCAATAACCTGCTTGATCAGCGTCAGAACGGACGGAGACATCGGATTGTAGAGATGGGAGATCAGATCGTTACCACGATCAACAGCCAGAGTATACTGCGTCAGGTCGTTTGTCCCAATACTAAAGAAATCAACTTCTTTTGCCAGATGGTGCGCAATCACCGCCGACGCCGGGGTTTCCACCATGATACCCACTTCAATGCTTTCGTCGAAGGCTTTGCCTTCTTCACGCAGCTGGGCTTTCAGAGTTTCCAGTTCGGCCTTCAGGAAGCGCACTTCCTCAACGGAAATCACCATCGGGAACATGATGCGCAGTTTGCCAAACGCGGAAGCACGCAGGATGGCGCGCAGCTGCGCATGCAGAATTTCGGTACGGTCCATGGCAATACGGATCGCGCGCCAGCCGAGGAACGGGTTGTCCTCTTTCGGCAGGTTCATATACGGCAGATCTTTGTCACCGCCGATATCCATAGTACGCACAATCACCGCCTGCGCGCCTACGGCTTCGGCTACGGCTTTGTACGCATGGAACTGCTCATCTTCAGACGGCAGCGACTCACGGTCCATAAACAGGAATTCGGTACGGTACAGGCCCACGCCTTCAGCACCGTTGCGCTCTGCACCGGCCACGTCACGCACGGTTCCGATGTTGGCGCAGACTTCAACCTGATGACCATCAAGGGTGATTGCCGGCAGGTCTTTCAGCTTAGCCAGTTCGTTCTTTTCAGAAGTGTACTGATGGGCAACCGCCTTCAGTTCATCGATCACGTCGGCCGTTGGGTTAACGTAAACTTTGTTGTTTACGCCGTCCAGAATCACGTAGTCATCGTTTTGAATCTGGCTGGTCACATCACCGGTACCGACGATGGCAGGCAGCTCCAGAGAACGCGCCATGATAGAGGTGTGTGAGGTACGGCCACCGATGTCGGTAATAAAGCCCAGCACCTTGTTCAGGTTCAGCTGTGCCGTTTCAGACGGGGTCAGATCCTTGGCAATCAGCAGCACTTCTTCGTTGATCGCGCTTAAATCGACAATATGCAGACCCAGGATATTCTGCAGCAGGCGTTTACCGATGTCGCGAACGTCAGCAGCACGTTCTTTCAGGTACTCATCGTCAAGCTCTTCCAGGGCTTTAGCCTGGCCTTCAATGACGGAAAAGGCAGCAGCATCCGCAGTCGCGTGCTCGTCTTTAATCAGGGCGATGATTTCCTGCTCAAGTTCTTCATCTTCCAGCAACATAATGTGGCCTTCGAAGATCGCTTCTTTCTCTTCACCGAAGGTTTCCCCGGCTTTGATTTTGATCGCTTCCAGCTGCACGGCAGCTTTTTTACGACCATCAAGAAAACGCTGAACTTCCTGATCGCACTGATCGGCAGAAATCTTTTTCCGGTTGATGACAATTTCATCTTCTTTCAACAGAAGAGCTTTGCCGAAAGCGATACCCGGTGATGCTAAAATGCCTGAAATCATAACCCTACCTTTCCTGTCTCTGATAATCATCGAAGGCGATGAACCGCTGATGACTGCATCGGTTAATTCACTCAGCGAGCCTGGCGTTTTCTGCGGCCTGTCTTGTCAGCTTTTGGATATTTTATGAAAGCAATAACGCGGACATGCTGTCCGCGATCAAGATACCTACAGTATATCCGTTTACTTTTATCCTGCCGCTGTGTGACAGGAAAGCGCTACGGTTACTTTCAGCCAAAGCTTTACGCTGGATGATGGAAAAACGACCGTGATTACTCGAGCTCGGCCATCAGTTTAACCAGATGCTCAACCGCTTTCTGCTCGTCTTCGCCTTCAGCAGACAGGGTAACAACGGTACCCTGAGTCAGGCCCAGAGTCTGCAGCTTGAACAGGCTCTTAGCGCTGGCTGATTTGCCGTTAGAGGTTACGGTGATTTCAGAAGAGAATGCTTTCGCTTCTTTAACGAACTGAGCAGCAGGGCGGGTGTGAAGGCCGTTTGGTGCAGTGATGGTAACTTCTTGCTGGAACATTATATTTCCCCAACTTAATTTGGTTTGGTGTTGTAGGCCTAAAGTTCAGGCGAAAGCCGGAACCTTAGCCGGTATGAGTCGCGCTGGCTTGGTACAAAGACTCGCCAAAAAATGCGCTGATAAGGTGGAAGCCAGACGGAGAGAAAATCCGCGATTAAACTCTCGCTTTTCCACACTTCATTATGCCGCTATTTGCCGCAGTGCGCCAAACCAGTAAAACGATTCAGCACGATCCAGGTCACGCGGCGATTAATTTTACGGATCAAAATAATTGGCAGCTTAAATACCAGACACTGGAGGGTAAAAGCAATCTGCAGGATGGTAAAAGTTTGACGGACTCCACAAAAAAGCACCCAAATGGGTGCTTTTTTGAGCAAATCTGCGGATCGGCGATTACTGCTGCAGCTCTTTTTCAGTGAACAGATCGGCGAACAGTGCGGTAGAGAGATAGCGCTCGCCGGAGGACGGCAGAATCACCACAATGTTCTTGTTCGCGAAGGCTTCATCTTCCTGCAATTTCAGTGCTGCGGCGACCGCTGCGCCGGAAGAGATACCGGCCAGAATGCCTTCGTCTTCCATCAGGCGACGGGCGGTAGAAATCGCTTCTTCATTGGAGATTGCGACAACGCGGTCAACCAGGTTCAGGTCAAGGTTGCCCGGAATGAAACCGGCACCGATGCCCTGAATCTTGTGCGGGCCTGGCTTGATTTCGTCACCGGCCAGCGCCTGGGCGATCACCGGAGAGTCGGTTGGCTCAACCGCGACGGTGATCAGCTCTTTTTTGCCTTTGGTGTTTTTGATGTAGCGGCTGACGCCGGTCAGCGTACCGCCGGTACCTACGCCTGCGATAAACACATCGACTTCACCATCGGTGTCTTCCCAGATTTCCGGGCCGGTGGTTTTCTCGTGGATTTCCGGGTTGGCCGGGTTGCTGAACTGCTGCAGCAGCACAAACTTATCCGGGTTGCTGGCCACAATCTCTTCGGCTTTAGCAATCGCGCCTTTCATACCTTTGGCGCCTTCGGTCAGCACCAGGTTTGCACCCAGCGCTTTCAGCAGTTTGCGGCGTTCCACGCTCATGGTTTCCGGCATGGTCAGCGTCAGTTTGTAACCGCGAGCTGCGGCCACATAGGCCAGAGCAATACCGGTATTGCCGCTGGTCGGTTCAACCAGTTCAATACCGGGTTTAAGAATCCCGCGTTTTTCTGCGTCCCAAATCATATTGGCACCGATACGGCATTTGACGCTGAAGCTTGGGTTGCGTGACTCAACTTTCGCCAGAATGCGTCCATTACCGATGCGGTTCAGTCGAACCAGCGGCGTATGACCGATTGTTAACGAGTTGTCTTCATAGATCTTACTCATAGCCTGTCCTTAACTGTATGAAATATTGGGAACGGTTTAGAGCATACCGTGTTCAATTTATCAAGGAAGTGAAGAAATCGTATATATATATGTTCTGTCGAAATAAGCCCTGTCGAAACGGCATATAGATAAATCTAAGGCTGCGCAGGGTGTATGGCTACCCTGTCGCAGTGAAAGATTCGGCCGGCTCTTGCTTAGCGGCTCAGCCCAAGCGTAGCGCGGTAGCGGTCTACCCACATGGCGGTGGCACCGCATACGGCCACCGGCATGATCGCCAGATTGAGGATGGGGATTAGGGTGAACAAACTGACCAGCGCGCCGAATTGTAAATTATCGGTCTTATTCTGACGCAATGCTGCACGCATCTGAGTAAAACTGACTTTGTGGTTATCGAAAGGGTAGTCGCAGTACTGAATAGAGAGCATCCATGCGCTGAACAGGAACCACAGCACCGGGGCCACCGTCTGACCAAATCCGGGAATAAAGTAGAGCAACAGCAGTACGATGGCGCGCGGTAAATAGTAGGCCAGCTTCTGCCACTCGCGTTTCATGATGCGTGGAAAATCTTTCAGCAGAGCCGCCCAGCCGCTATCGGGCAACGGCTGACCGGTTAGCCTGGCTTCCAGCTGCTCGGCCAGCAGGCCACAAAACGGTGCCGCAATCCAGTTCGCGATAGTGGAGAAAAAATAGCTAAAGACTAGAATAATGGAGAGAACGACCAGCGGCCAGAGCAGGTAGCTAAGCCATTGCAACCAGCCGGGTACCATAGCCATCAGCTCGGGTATCCACTGCCCAAGACGGCCAAACAGCCAGATAAAGGCGCCGCCCATCAGAAGGATATTGACCAGCAGCGGCAGGATGACGAAGCGGCGAATGCCGGGCAGGCGGATCAGCTGCCAGCCTCGGGCAAAATAATGGACCCCATTATGACCATTGTTGGAATTATTTAGTACCATGTAATGCTTTATCTCCTATTCACATGCTGGTTTCGGCTATCATAACCCAGCTGTTTGCGCTTTCCAGGGCAAGATTGCGCGAAATTACAGCAAAAAAGCGTCCTCGACTCGGGATATTTGTCAGAAAATACTGCACAGACTTGCACTTGTGTACTTGGGCAAATACAGTTAGAGGATAAAGTTTGCCGCGGTGGCAAGGTATTGGAACAACAGAGAATACAATGATGCAGGATTTGCGTCTGATATTAATCGTTGTTGGCGCGGTCGCAATTATAGCGCTTTTACTGCACGGCCTGTGGACCAGCCGTAAAGAGCGTTCATCAGTTTTTCGCGACCGTCCGCACAAGCGTTTAAAGCAGGACAGAGAAGAAGCTTTCGAGGATGACGAAGAAGGTATGGATGACGTGCGTGCCACGCGCAGCCCTCCTGAACCGTCGGACCCTTCCCTGGGTGGATTCAATGCCGGGGATGAACCGCCGCGTCAGCCTAAACCTCGCCCGGAGCCGGTTCGTCACCAGCCCCCGGTTATTGAGGAACAGCCTGAACAGGATCCGCTGTTTGGTGGCGAAGTACGTCATAGCGCACAGCCTGAGCCTTATCATGATGAGGTTCCGCCGCGCCGCGCCGAGCCCGTGCTGAACGCGGAACCCGTTGCCCGTGCTGAAGAGCCGGTGGTGAAACCAGTCTCTGCCCCTGTCGCCGAGCCGCAGCGGGTTGAACCTGCACAGCCAGCGGTACAGCAGGCACCTGCCCATACCGAGGCGCCGCGTGCACCAGCACCGAAGGAAACTGTTCTGGTCCTACACGTTTCGGCTCACGCCGGTGGCAGTATCAGCGGTGAAGCGCTGTTGCAGGGTGTGCTTCAGGCTGGCTTCCAGTTTGGCGAAATGAATATTTTCCATCGTCACCTGAACCCGGCGGGCAGCGGCCCGGTGTTGTTCAGCCTGGCGAACATGGTGAAGCCGGGTTCATTTAATCCGGATAACATGTCGGAATTTTCCACCCCAGGCGTCTCTATCTTTATGATGGTGCCGTCCTACGGTGATGCGAATCAGAACTTCAAGCTGATGCTGCAATCCGCGCAGCGCATCGCTGATGATGTGGGTGGCGTGGTACTGGACGATGAACGTCGTATGATGACGCCGCAGAAGCTGGAATCGTACAAAGGGCGCATCCGCGAAGTCGTCGAAGCCAACAGTCACTAAACGTTTTTCTAATCCCGCTTAACTAACCCCCGATTTCGGGGGTTTTTTATCTCTGATGGTGCCGCATATGCAATCCGTACAAGACAAACTTACCCATCTGAAAGCTCTGCTTCACCACCATGAATACCAGTATCACGTGCTGGATGCGCCGGAAATTCCGGATGCGGAATACGATCGTCTGATGCATGAACTGCGCGATCTGGAAGCAACCCACCCGGAGCTGATTACTCCCGATTCGCCAACCCAACGAGTGGGGGCCGCACCGCTTGCGGCGTTTGAGCAGGTCCGCCATGAAGTCCCGATGCTGTCACTGGATAATGCCTTCGATGAAGAGAGCTATCTGGCCTTCAACAAGCGCGTGCAGGATCGCCTGAAAAGCAGCGATGACATCCTCTTTTGTTGCGAACTGAAGCTGGACGGTCTGGCGGTCAGCCTGCTGTATGAAGACGGTCTGCTGGTTCGCGCGGCGACCCGGGGTGATGGCACCACCGGTGAGAATATCACTTCCAACGTGCGTACTATCCACGCCATTCCTCTGCGCCTGAAGGGCGACAATATTCCGGCCAGAGTAGAAGTGCGTGGCGAAGTCTTTATGCCGCAGGCCGGTTTCGAAAAAATGAACGACGAAGCGCGTCGTACCGGCGGCAAAGTGTTTGCCAACCCGCGAAATGCGGCGGCAGGATCGCTGCGCCAGCTGGACCCGCGCATCACCGCCAAACGCCCGCTGACCTTTTTCTGCTACGGCCTGGGGCTGCTGGAAGGCGGTGACATGCCGCGTAGTCACATTGAGCGCCTCAAACAGTTTAAAGCCTGGGCATTACCGGTCAGCGATCGCGTCCGCCTGTGCCACAGCGCCGACGAGGTGCTGGCCTTTTATCGTCAGGTTGAGGCCGATCGCCCGCAGCTGGGTTTTGATATCGACGGCGTGGTGATCAAGGTGGATTCCCTGGAACTGCAGGAGCAGCTCGGTTTCGTTGCCCGTGCGCCGCGCTGGGCGGTAGCGTTTAAGTTCCCCGCGCAGGAGCAGATCACCACCGTACGTGATGTTGAGTTCCAGGTAGGACGCACCGGTGCGATCACCCCGGTTGCACGTCTGGAGCCGGTACTGGTTGCCGGAGTGATGGTGAGTAATGCCACGCTGCACAACGCTGATGAAATCGATCGTCTGGGGTTAAAGATTGGCGATCGCGTGGTGATCCGCCGTGCCGGTGACGTTATCCCGCAGGTCGTTAGCGTGGTCGAATCCGCCGAAGACGCGCGAGAAATTATATTCCCGACCCACTGCCCGGTCTGCGGCTCGGACGTTGAGCGCGTAGAGGGCGAAGTGGTTGCCCGCTGTACCGGTGGCCTGATCTGCGGTGCACAGCGTAAAGGCGCGCTGAAGCATTTCGTCTCCCGTCGGGCGATGGACATCGACGGCATGGGCGAGAAGATTATCGATCAGCTGGTGGATAAAGAGTACGTACTCAACGCGGCCGATCTGTTCAATCTGACCGCCGGGAAACTGACCGGTCTGGATCGCATGGGGCCTAAATCGGCGCAGAACGTAGTCGATGCGCTGGCGAAAGCGAAGCAAACTACCTTTGCCCGCTTCCTCTATTCGCTGGGGATCAGCGAAGTGGGAGAGGCGACCGCCGCTAACCTCGCCGCGCATTTCGGTACGCTGGAGGCGCTGATGGCGGCCGATATCGAGGCGCTAATTGCCGTACCGGACGTCGGTAAAGTGGTGGCCAGCCACGTGCGTAATTTTATGGATGAAGAAAGCAACCGTGAGGTTATCCGCCTGCTGGTTGAGAAAGCCGGCATTCACTGGCCGGAAGTGGTGGTGGTGAAGGCCGAAGAAATCGACAGCCCGTTTGCCGGTAAAACCGTGGTGCTGACCGGTTCATTAAGCGTGCTGTCGCGCGATGAGGCTAAAGATCGCTTAACGGCGCTGGGCGCGAAGGTGAGCGGCAGCGTGTCGAAGAAAACCGATCTGGTGATTGCCGGTGAGGCCGCAGGTTCTAAGCTGGCGAAGGCAACGGAGCTGGGCATTCCGGTGATCGACGAAGCGGAAATGATTCGTTTACTCGGTGAGTAATATGGAAAAGGAACAGCTGGTTGAGATTGCCAACATGGTGATGCCGTTTGGCAAGTACAAAGGGCGGGTGTTGATCGATCTGCCCGAGGAGTATTTGCTGTGGTTTGCCCGCAAGGATGAGTTTCCACAGGGCAAGCTCGGCGATCTGATGCAGATTACGCTGGCGATCAAGATTGAGGGGCTGGAAGGGCTGGTTAAGCCGCTGAAGCGGGGATAATGGTTGGTGGGGAATGCCCGTTGCCTGCGAGCTCGGAGAATGCGCTGGCTGGCTGTTCCCCCGTTCGGTCTGGTCCTCGCGCCGCTATGCGGTGCCTTCACTGCGTGCGTCAGCCGGACGGAGCGCCATAGACGGGCCGTCCTGGCCCGGCTTTGGCTTTCCCCCGCGTCCATGCGGGTGAATCCTGGCTTCCTCTCTGCGCTCAGCGCTGCGGATGACTCGATCGGGGGAACGGCCAGCCTGCTGCCGAAAAATTGTGTCGTCTGATAAACACCCTGATTTGCCTGTGCGGTTCTATGTGGCGGTGGTTTCAATCTCGAGCCCATTGAAAGTAATCCTGATGCTCAGAGCTAAGAACATCGGCGGTTGGCTGAATTCCATTTTGCGGCTAAAAACTGATAATCCGTACCAGAAATTACCTGCCTGTTGAGCAACTTTCAGCTTACCTGCCTTTAAGAAACAGCGAGCAAAATGTATCAAGGGGAACAGCCTCTGCGGATGACGGGCAATCCGCAGCGCTGAGGTGCAGGCAGCGGGGCCGGAGATGGCAGCAGGGATGCTGACATCAGGCGTGGCGTGGGCAGGACGCCCGCTCCAGGCCGGTCCGAAAGACCCGATGCCGAAACCGAAGGCACCGCAAAGCGGCGCGAGGACCGCCCGGCAGCCGCAGAGGCTGTTCCCCAGCCCACCATGCGCAGCCATCCAGAAAAAATTAAACCTCAGTAACTTAAAATTGCAGCCAAAAAAATAGCCGCTCCAAAATGAAGCGGCTATTTCAGCATTCCGACAGGTCACAGGCTAAACGCCCTGCAACCAGATTACTTCTGTGACTCCACCAGCGGCTTACCCGCTGCTGCCGACTGCGCCGCCAGCTTCTCACCCGACTTTTTATAACGCTGGGCCAGCATCGAACACACCATCAACTGCACCTGATGGAAAATCATCAACGGCAGCACGATAATCCCCACCGCCGACGACGGGAACAGAATATTCGCCATCGGAACCCCGTTCGCCAGACTCTTCTTCGAGCCGCAGAACAGAATGGTAATTTCATCCGCCCGATTGAAGCCAAACAAACGCGCTGCAGCAAGGTTGATAGCCAGAATCAGGAACAGCAGAACCAGGCTGCCGACCACAATCCACAGCAGAGTGCTGACGCCAACGCGCGTCCAGATACCGTTCACCACCGCTTCACTGAAGGCAGAGTAGACCACCAGCAGAATCGATGCCTGATCGGTCTGGCCGATAAGCTTACGGTTTCTTTCCACCCACTCACCAATCCAGCGGCGGGAAATATGCCCGACAATAAACGGCACCAGCAGCTGCAGCATAATCTTACCGATCTGCTCAAAATTACCGGTGGCTGCATCGCTATTCACATTCATCAGCAGGCCAACCAGCAGAGGCGAAACAAATACCCCCAGCAAACTGGATGCCGATGCGCTGCAAACCGCAGCCGCAACGTTACCGCCAGCCAGCGAGGTCAGGGCAATCGACGACTGTACGGTAGCAGGCAGAATGCACAGATACATAAAGCCGGTGTAGATCTCGGTACTGAGCGGCAGCGGATGCCACCAGACCAGCAGCATACCGAGCGCCGGGAAGATAACGAAGGTGCTGAACATCACCCACAGATGCAGCCGCCAGTGGCCGCCGCCGGCAATAATCTTCTCTTTCGAGAGTTTGGCACCGTGCATAAAGAACAGCAGGGCAATTGCGGCAGTGGTCAGCCATTCAAAAAAATCAACGAAGTGGCCGCGTGCAGGAAGGAAAGATGCCAGCAGAACGGTGGCGATCAGTTTCAGCATCAGAGGATCGAGACGAAATTTACCCATTGTTAAAGCCTTGTTATACAAACATGCGGCTATTGTGCGATGGGTAGGTTTAGAAATAAAATTGATTTATTAAATGAATATATGAGAAGAATCGATGAATTACACGTTGCGTCAGCTTCGGGTGTTTGTGGCCGTTGCCGCACAGGGCAGCTTCAGCCAGGCAGGGCAGGCGATAGGCCTGAGTCAGTCAGCGGTCAGCCACAGTATTAAAGAGCTGGAAGGGGAGATGGGGATTCGTCTGCTTGACCGCACAACGCGTGAGGTCGTGCTGACGGAGGCCGGGGAGCAGCTCGCCAGCAGGCTGGAACATCTGCTGGAGGAGTTAAACAACACCCTGCTGGATGTACGCAGCTACGGCCAGCAGCGCAGCGGTACGGTGCGCGTTGCCGCCAGCCAGACCATTTCAGCACATCTGATGCCCCAGTGCCTTGCTGCCGGGCAGCTGAACTATCCCGAAATCCGGGTGATGCTGCGCGATCGCCCGCAGCAGTGGGTGCTGCAAAGCATTCGTAATGCCGAAGTCGACTTCGGCATCGTTATTGGCCCGCTGCATTCGGACGATCTGGAGTGTGAAGCCATTCTCGATGAACCCTTCCTGCTGCTGTGCCGGATGGACGACCCGCTGGCGCAGCAGCAAACCATTCACTGGCATATGCTCAACCAGCGCACGCTGGTGCTACAGGATTACGCCTCCGGAAGCCGGGTACTGATTGATGAAGCGCTGCGCCAGCAGCAGGTACAGGCTGATATCGCGCAGGAAATTGGTCATCCGGCCACACTCTACCCAATGGTGGAGGCGGGGATTGGCATCAGCATTCTGCCTGCGCTGGCACTGCCGCTGCCGCAGGGGAGGCCGCTGATGGTCAGAAGGTTAGTGCCGGAAATCAACCGCACTATTATGCTGGTGCGGCGTAAGAATCGTTCGCTGACCCCCGCCGCCGAGGCCATCTGGCAGGAGGTTCGCCAGCAGGCCTCGCTGTTGATGGAGCAGCGCAACTTGACGCCGCCGTACTAAGCGGACAGGGGGCAATGTTGACGCCGGGATGGCAAAAGCCTGACGATAACGCCTCCGTTGGCAAAGATAAGTTATTGCCTCACGGACGGTGGAAACTTGAAGATAAAAATCATTTAAACCTGATTTATGAGAAAACGACTCGCCGCTGCGGTTTACAATTCTCTATCCCTCTCTTTTATGAATAGATTCAATGCAGAGCAATCGTAATTTGCCTTTTGTTGCCGCCTTTGCCGGGATGATTTCCGTGCAGTCCGGGGCGGCCTTCGCCAAGACCCTTTTCCCCTTAGTGGGAAGCGACGGGGTGGCAGCATTACGGCTGGGAATTTCAGCCATTGTGCTGCTGGCTGTCTTTCGTCCCTGGAATATCAAAAAAGGCGATATTTCATGGCCTTCAATGCTGCTTTATGGCGTGATTCTGGCGCTGATGAACCTGCTGATTTACCGCGCCTTTGCTTATATTCCAGTGAGCATTGCGATTTCTATTGAAGTGATGGGGCCGCTGCTGGCCGCGCTGCTCACTTCGCGGCAAAAGTCCGATCTGATCTGGATTGCACTCTCAGCCCTGGCGATGGTGCTGCTGGCCGCCGGGGATGTAAAAGGGGAAATCGATCTGCGTGGCGTCGGGTTCTCGCTGGCGGCGGCGATGTTTTGGGGCCTTTATGTGATTATCGGCCGGCGGGTTTCCGGCGGCGGCGGGCGTTCGGTGGCGATTGGCATGACGATTGCGGCGTGCATCGCGGTGCCGCCGGGAACCGTTCAGGCCGGGATGGCGCTGTTCTCGCCCGAAGTCCTGCTGGTGGGCTTTAGTGTGGCGGTGCTGTCGAGCATGTTGCCGTTCCTGCTGGATATGTACGCCATGCGCTGGCTGCCTTCACGGGTGTTTGGCGTGCTGCTGAGCGGCTCTCCGGCGGTCAGCGCTATTGCCGGGTGGCTGGTTTTGCACGAAACCCTGACCCTGATTCAGTGCCTTGGTATTGCCTGCGTGATGGCCGCCTGCGCCGGATGCGCGCTGTTTTCCCGGCCGAAAACGGTATCGTGACCGTTATGGCCTGTCGTCCAGATCGAATAATGGAATTTTCAGGCCAGTTTTCACCGGGTCGAGTACGATCAGCGTGCGGTAGGTCAGAATATCCATGTTATCGGCAAAATGTTGCCTGACCAGCTGTTCGAAGTGCTGTAAATCGCGGGAAATCATAATGATGATAAAGGAGACGCCGCCGTTAACGAAGTAGCACTGCTGGATCTCCTCCACGTTGCGAAAATAGCGTTTCGCCCGATCCATCACCAGGCTGCGATCTTCAACCAGCCGCGATTCAATCACCGCGGTGATCGGATTCCCCACCGTTGCCGGATCGATCACAGCAACATGACTTTTAATCACGCCTTTCTCTTCCAGTCGGCTGATGCGCCGTTGAATTGAGGGTGTGGAAAGCCCCACCTGTTCTGCTATGGCCGAATGCGGCAGGCGATTATTGCTTTGCAGGATATCGAGGATCGCAAGGTCAAAGCGGTCCAGGTCGTTTTTGGTGATTTTTTTTCTCATTTTTTCTGTGAGTTAGGTGCTTAATGGCCAGTTTGGCGAGTGTATTAATCATTGGGTTCGGGAACTTTAACACAGCGGGTGAGGGGAGGTATCTAAGCCGCGATGGGTTAAGTTGAGTTTTCTGGCTATGAAGTCAGATATGGGTAATTTGAGGTGCTGAATGCTGAATGCTGAATGCTGAATGCTGAATGCTGAATGCTGGGTGCTTTTTTGGGCTATGGAGGTTGCGCTGGCTGGCTGTGCCCCCGAGAGGGCGGTCCTCGCGCCGCGTTGCGGTCCCATCACTTCGCTCGTCAGCCTGTCGGACCGCCAAAGACGGGCCGTCCATGGCCCGGCTTTGTCTTTCGCCCGCGTCCTGCAGGCGAATCCTGGCTTCCTCTCTCCGTTCAGCGCTGCGGATTGCCCTTTCGGGGGCACAGCCAGCCTGCTGTATTGCTTTCGTAGCCCATGACAGATGCAAAAAATAACGATCGCGACGTTCAAGGGGAATCTGCCTGGTTATGTCTGTTCCTGAATTAAACGTTCTGACAGCAGACGCATAGGCGATTCAAATCCTGGCTTCCTCTCTTCGCTCAGCGCTGCGGATTATCCGGTCGGTGGACCGGCCAGCCTGCTGTGTTGCCTGCGGAAATATACAAACTGCGAAAAAAACAGCCAGCACGATACTCTGGGGAGTTTAAAGTCAGCCGTTCAGCAGATCTGGATTTTGTTTGAAAGCCGCGTTCGCGTTACGTAAAGGGGGAACGTCGCTGCTGCGAGTGGAGGGCAATCCGCAGCGCTGAGGTGATAGCCGTGGGACAGGAGATGGCAGCAGGGACGATGCCATCAGGCGTGGCGCGGGCAGGACGCCCGCTCCAGGCCGGTCCGGGAGGCACGCGGCTGTTGCCGAAGGTATCACGCAAAGCGTGACGCGAGGACCGCCCGCAACCGCAGCAGCGACGTGGACCTGGGCGCTCACCCAGCCAGAATCACAAATCACAAATAGCAAAAAGGCGCCTTTAGGGCGCCTTCTTAACACTGGTGGGTCGTGCAGGATTCGAACCTGCGACCAATTGATTAAAAGTCAACT
>NZ_JACVTX010000038.1:0-38100 GCF_016624745.1 Erwinia sp. S43
TGTTCCGTGTCAGTGGAGGCGCAGTATAGGGATTTTCTGGCGGCTGACAAGGGCTAATTTTAAAAAGATGTGCGAATGTTGTTTTTTTGCCCAAAAGTGCTTCAGAGCGCTAGTTTTTCGAGCTTTTCAAACCCGTAGCGCTGCAAAACGGGCATTAATTGTACTGCCTGTTCCGTAATATCCATGCAGTAAGCGATATTACTATCTGTAGAAAAAGCTTCTGGCGATTCATTTTCTAATAACCAGACGGTACGGCGAGCAATCGCAGCACCAGAATCTATTAACCGGGTCCCTTCCGGCAACACCTGCTGGAGCTCTTCACTAATAAGAGGGAAATGCGTACATCCCAGCACGACCGTATCCGGTGGCTCCTTCATACGCAGCCAGGGTTGTAAAATCCGCCTCACCTCTTCTATCGCCACCGGTTTGCCGTGCAGTTTCGCTTCCGCCAGCTCGACCAGCTCCGCCGAACCCAGCATTTCCGTTTTGCACTCGCTGGCAAAACGAGCCACCAGCTCATGGGTATAAGGACGCTTTACCGTACCACGCGTCGCCAACAGGCCCACGATACCGTTACGTGTTAAACGCGCAGCGGGTTTGATCGCCGGCACAACGCCTACTACGGGGAAGTAAAACCGTTCGCGTAATGCAGGCAGGGTGACCGTGCTGGCCGAGTTACAGGCAATGACCACCAGCGCGAGGGGATAACGAAGCGTAACCGCTTCTACAATAGAGACAACCCGATCAACGATAAACTCTTCTGACTTTTCACCATAAGGAAAGGCAACGTTATCGAACGCGTAGAGATAGTGGAGATCCGGCAAAAGCTTGCGGATCTCATCATAGACCGAAAGCCCACCGACGCCGGAGTCAAAAACCAGCACGGTGGGGCGCGGATTAGAAGGTGTAGCTGCCGTTGAGGTAGTATTCCCGTCCAGGGGTTTCATAGCCATACACTGTCTCGTAGTCTTTATCGAACAGGTTGGCAATTCTACCACGAACAGTCAGATGGGATGTGATCGGATACGACACGGCGAGATCCCAAAGGCTGACTCCGCCCATTTTTACGGTCCGCTCAGGATAGACGTTGAAGTCTTTATCATAGCGCTGGCCGAGATACTGATAGGTCACAGACCAGTCGAAGTCATATACCGTCCAGTCAAGCTGGTACTTGACCTGTTGTTTCGCACGGCGCAGTAAAATCTCATTGGTCGCACCGTTACGCGGGTCCAGATAGTCGAAGGAGACTTCATGGCTCAGCGGACCAGTATCGAAGGAAGCCGTTGCTTCAACGCCCTTGATCGTGGCTTTCGAGATATTGTAGTAACGGTAGGTCGTTGGATCGCTATCAACCAGATTGTCGATGTCATTACGATAGCCGGAGATATGCCACGTGACCGGACCAGTCAGTCCCTCAAATCCGGCTTCCCACTGCTTACTCTCTTCCGGCTTCAGGTCATCGTTGCCGTAGAAGTTGCTGTACAGCTGGGCCAGGTTTGGCGCTTTAAAGGCCGTACCGTAAGAAGCAATAAAGCGATAGCCTTCTACAAACTCCCAACCGGCGCTGGTCTGCCAGGTATTATGCCAGCCGAATTGGGAGTTATCATCACCGCGCACCGCGCCTTCAACGGTAAACTCACCGAACCGCTGCTGCCCGGTCAGATACAGGCCGGTATTACGAAGCTCGGTGCTGTTTGCCAGCGAGCTGGTGCCTGGTTCCGTGGTTTCCTTCTGCCAGTCGACGCCACCGCTAACGGCACCCTGCCCCACGGCGAACGTATTGCCCCACTGCACATTATACTGTTTGCTTTCATCCAGGGTCGTTGCGTCGCTATAACGCCCCAGGCGCGGATCGTAGTTGTAATCCTTGACGTGGCTGATACTGGCAACAAGCTGTGAAGAGTAGATACCCTGATTAAAGCGCAGCCCGGTGTCCCAGGTCTGGCTGTAGAGCTGGCGCGTATCAACTAACGAACCCGGCACTGTATAACCGTAACCACTGTCATAGCCGGTACGATTATCAAAACCGTATCCGCGTACGAAACCGCTGAACTGCTCGTTAAACTGGTGATTCAACGCGCCGTACAGCGTTTTGCTCATAAAGCCATCGCGATCTGGCTGAGCCGGGCCGTAATCATTTGGATAACCGGCCTTCACGTCGAAACCACGGGTGTAGGTATAATCCCCGGCCAGCGTCACCTGGGTGTTTTCACCCAACATTTGCTGGGTGGAGCCGTTATAATTCTGGTAGCTGTTTGAACCCACCCCGGCTTCCAGCGTCGTACCTTCACCTTCACGCGTGGTGATAATGTTAACCACGCCGCCAATCGCATCGGAACCATAAACCGCAGAACGGGCACCGCGGATATACTCAACGCGCTGCACCAGAGCCAGCGGAATCTGGCTGATATCTGCAGAACCGGTGATACCGGCCTGATTCAGACGGATGCCGTCAATCAGCACCAGCACATGATTAGAGTTGGTGCCGCGAATAAACAGGCTGGTCTTTTGCCCCATCCCCCCTTGCTGTACGGCATCGACGCCGGGCAAGCGGCGCATCACATCACTCAGGCTTTTAGACTGCCAGCGATCGATTTCAGCGCGAGTCACAACGGTGGTCGGCGCAAGTACTGTATTGATCGGCTGCTGAAAGCGGTTTGCCGTTACAACCTGCGTATCTTCTTTATTATCCTGTGCAAAGCCATACTGCGCCCAGAGTGCAATTGCCGTTGCGCTAAAGGCAAACAGCGATTTATTCATTTTTTTCATTGTATAGAGCATCCAAAAAACCAGCAGGATGCCGCAGGCTTACGATCGATAGCACGCGATGATCGTAATAATGCGACGTTAATCCGGCAGGTCTTCGGGCTCAGTGTCTTTAAAGGCAATGACTTCCCATCCTAAGACAGTGTCTGCTTGCGCGATTGCCATGACATTCTATACCGCTGCGCGTCAGCTCCAGATTTTCACTGGATTCCCTTTTAACTCATGGGGAGGCCGGAGAGCGCATTTTATGTATAACGCAATTGGAAGTCCAGACAGCTGGACATCCATAATGGCAATTCGTTCACAATGCTGGACATCAGATGTGGAATCCCTACAATCGCCCGGCTATCTCCGCCAAATATCCAGGAACCACTATGACGCCCGAACAGCTGCCCGTAGAACAATATGAAGATCAGCTTGCCGAAAAGGTAAACCGCCTGACGTCAATGATGTCAGCCTTTAACGCGCCCGAAGTTGAAATCTTTCGTTCGCCGGTCAGCCACTATCGGATGCGTGCCGAGTTTCGCGTCTGGCACGATGGTGATGATCTCTATCACATCATCTTCGATCAGCAAACGCGCGAAAGAATCCGCGTTGACAGCTTCCCGGCCGCCAGCGAGTTGATTAATCGCCTGATGCCAAGATTACTGGCTACGCTACGGGAAACACAGGCGCTGCGCTTTAAGCTGTTCCAGATTGACTACCTCTCTACGCAAAGCGGTCAGGTCGTGGTCTCCCTGCTGTATCACCGCAAGCTCGATGAAGTCTGGCAGCAGGCCGCCGAGCAGCTGCGCGATGCGCTGCGTGCAGAAGGATTTAACCTGCATCTGATTGGCCGCGCCACGAAAACCAAAATCTGTCTGGACCAGGATTTCGTGGATGAGTGCCTGACGGTGGATGGCCGGGAGATGATTTACCGCCAGGTCGAAAACAGCTTCACCCAGCCTAATGCTGCCATGAACGTGAAAATGCTGGAATGGGCGCTGGATACCACTCGTAACTCAAGCGGCGACCTGCTGGAACTGTACTGCGGCAACGGCAACTTCTCGCTGGCGCTGGCACGTAATTTCCGCCGGGTACTGGCTACCGAAATCGCCAAGCCTTCAGTCGCCTCGGCGCAGTACAATATTGCGGTGAATCAGATTGATAACGTACAGATCATTCGTATGGCGGCGGAAGAGTTCACCCAGGCGATGAACGGTGAAAGAAGTTTTAACCGTCTGGAAGGGATCGATCTGAAGAGCTACGAGTGTGAAACCATCTTTGTCGATCCGCCACGCAGCGGTCTGGATGATGAAACGGTGAAAATGGTGCAGGCCTATCCGCGCATCCTTTATATCTCCTGCAACCCTGAAACGCTGTGCAACAACCTCGCCACGCTATCGGCCACTCACGATGTGACCCGCCTGGCGCTGTTCGATCAGTTCCCGTATACCCACCATATGGAATGCGGCGTACTGCTGACCCGGCGTTAAACAATCAGGGCGATCGTTCGATCGCCCTGAAATTCAGCTGCTCTTACGCACCCGCCACTTGCTCACAATCCAGAACACCACCGCCACCATCAAGATGGTCGGGATAAAGTTCGAACCAATGTCCGGATACTCCGCCCGTACCATCGCGCTATACAACAGAATACCCAGCAGGAAGAATGCAGCGGCCAGCGACGGCATTCCGTCAGGCATTGAGCGATTCAGATAGCGCTGGTGCAGACTCCAGGCGGCGAGCACCAGGGCAATAATCGGGAACATTGAAAAGGGTACTATCGAGCTAAAAAGTGCAGAAAAACTGCCGTTAATGGAAAGTCCGGTTAAAAACGCCAGCAGCAGCGTTCCTTTGTCTCTGCCTGAAGCTAAACTCATGTCTCCACCTTTTTAATCGTTGGATGCCAGCGTCACAGCCAGTCTCTCCTGCTCACGGCGGTACCAGTAATATGCCCCTTTCGAGATCATACGCAGTTGCAGTACCAGCCGTTCTTCCAACTGACGACGCTGTCCGGCATCGATATCCAGTGCTTCTGCACCGGCGTTAAACACAATGATGACCATCGCTTCCGCCTGTGCTTCGGTGAAGCTGCGCGGCATGCGATTTTCCACTTCCAGATAATCCGCCAGTTCGGCGATAAAATGCTGTATTTCCCGGGCGACGGCGGCGCGGAAGGCGGCGGATGTCCCTGAGCGCTCACGCAGCAAAAGCCGAAAGGCGTTAGGGTTATCGCCGATAAACTCCATGAAAGTCGACACGGAAGTGCGAATAACGCTGCCGCCTTTGGCAATACGCTGACGCGCTTGTCGCATTAGTTGACGAAGCATTAAGCCACTTTCGTCTACCATGGTTAACCCCAGTTCATCTACATCACGAAAGTGACGATAAAATGACGTTGGGGCAATGCCCGCCTCTCTGGCCACCTCGCGCAGACTCAGGCTGGCAAAGCTACGCTCGGCACTTAGCTGGCTGAATGCCGCCTCGATAAGTGACCGCCGTGTACGTTCTTTTTGCTGCGCTCTGACGCCCATTTTTATGCCTGTTTAGCCTGCAAGTGGGCACTATAGCAAAAATTTTAGCGTACAGTGCCGCAAACTTTGTGACCGCCTGTTAACCTGGAAATTTGGCAAATGGTGGCAAAAAAAGCGGTAAGAATTGGGAAGTTGGCCGCTGGATGTTAGAATATCGTTGTAAAATTGTTTTATAAAATAGGACGTATTGGTATGCAACAGTCTTATGATTACGACGCCATAATTATTGGTTCAGGCCCGGGCGGTGAAGGTGCTGCCATGGGGCTGGTGAAACAGGGAGCGCGAGTCGCAGTGATCGAGCGCTACCACAATATCGGCGGCGGATGTACACATTGGGGAACGATTCCGTCGAAAGCACTGCGCCATGCCGTTAGCCGCATTATCGAATTTAACCAGAACCCACTGTATAGCGACCACTCACGTCTCCTTCGCTCCTCCTTTGCCGACATTCTCAACCACACCGAGAACGTAATTAGTCAGCAAACCCGTATGCGCCAGGGATTCTACGAACGAAATCACTGTGAGATGTTCCAGGGGGATGCGCGTTTTGTTGATGCCAACACCATTGAAGTCGAAAGCCATGACGGCACCACGGAACGCCTGACCGCTGAAAAATTTGTGATCGCCTGTGGTTCACGCCCTTATCACCCACCGGATGTCGACTTTACCCATCCACGGGTTTACGACAGCGATTCGATCCTCAACCTTCACCATGAGCCAGGCCATGTCATTATCTATGGTGCCGGGGTCATTGGCTGTGAATACGCTTCGATCTTCCGTGGGCTGAACGTCAAAGTCGATTTGATTAACACCCGCGACCGTCTGCTGGCCTTCCTCGACCAGGAAATGTCAGATTCTCTCTCATACCACTTCTGGAACAGCGGCGTAGTGATTCGCCATAACGAAGAGTTCGAGAAAATCGAAGGGGTTGAAGATGGCGTGATTATGCATCTGAAATCCGGTAAAAAGCTGAAAGCGGACTGCCTGCTGTACGCCAACGGACGCACCGGTAACACCGACTCGCTGTCGCTGGAAAATGTCGGGCTGAAGGCCGATGGCCGTGGGCTGCTGAAGGTCAACAGCATGTATCAGACCGCACAGCCGCATATCTACGCGGTGGGCGATGTGATTGGCTACCCAAGCCTGGCTTCTGCCGCCTACGATCAGGGGCGCATTGCGGCACAGGCCCTGATGAAAGGCGAAGCCAACGCACACCTGATTGAGGATATCCCTACCGGTATCTACACCATTCCGGAAATCAGCTCCGTGGGTAAAACCGAGCAGCAGCTGACGGCGATGAAAGTGCCGTATGAAGTGGGCCGCGCACAGTTCAAACATCTGGCACGCGCGCAGATTGTCGGGATGAACGTCGGCAGCCTGAAGATCCTGTTCCATCGCGAAACCAAAGAGATCCTCGGCATTCACTGCTTTGGTGAACGTGCCGCCGAGATTATTCATATCGGTCAGGCGATTATGGAGCAGAAAAACGGTGGCAACACGATCGAGTACTTTGTGAATACCACCTTCAACTACCCGACTATGGCCGAAGCCTATCGGGTGGCGGCGCTAAACGGCTTAAATCGCCTGTTTTAATCCGCCAATCATCACGCCCTGCATATGTGTTCGGATCGCCTCTGCCAGCTGTTCATAACGGCCGCGCAGGGGCGAACCCGGACGATAAACCAGGGCAATGGTGCGCTGTGGTTCAGGCTTGTAGCAGGGCAGATAGCATACGCCATCACGCACCCGCTCTTTCGGTACGGCCAGCGCAGGTAACAGCGTAATTCCGCTGCCCGCCGCCACCATGTTACGTAGCGTTTCCAGACTGGTCGCGCGGAAATGCGTATCCTCATCGGCACCGGCCTGGAAGCAGAAGCCCATCGCCTGATCGCGCAGGCAGTGACCATCTTCCAGCATCAGTAGCTTTTCACCGGCCAGATCCGACATCGGCACACGATCGCGATCGTGCCACGGGTGATCCTGATATACCGCCAGCTTCATCGGCTCATCAAACAGCGGCACTTCAATAAACGCTTCCGACTCTTTGACCAGAGCAAGAATGGCACAGTCCAGCTTGCCGCTGTCAAGCTGCGCCAGCAGCTGCTGGGTTTGCGCCTCGTGCAGATACATCTCCAGCTTGGGGAACGTTTTATGCAGCGACGGAATAATCTGCGGCAGCAGATAAGGGCCCACGGTAGGGATCAGCCCGATATGCAGCGGACCGGACATAGCCTCGCCCTGCTGGCTGGCCATCTCCTTCAGCACCTTGACTTCACGCAGAACGGTGCGCGCCTGATCCACCAGCAGAAGCCCCGCCTGGGTAAACAGCACCTTACGGCTGGTGCGCTCAAGCAGCATAACGCCCAGTTCATCTTCCAGCTTGCGGATCTGTCCGCTCAGGGTCGGCTGGCTTACATGACAGGCATCCGCTGCACGACGAAAATGACGATGCTCCGCCAGCGAAACCAGATACTCAAGATCACGAATATTCATCTTATCCTCCAGACCACGATAGTCCGTGGCGATAGATAGGATAGCAATCAACGATTAGCCCTATCAACCCTCGATCACAATAATGTGTCCGTACACAAATAGCACACCCGAAAATTAAACGATGAGGTCTTTACATGTTTGCAAGTCAGGAAGGTAAATCCATCCCACAGGTCACTTTTCACACGCGTCAGGGCGACAGCTGGGTCGATGTCACCACTGATGAGCTGTTCAAAGACAAAACGGTGATTGTCTTCTCTCTGCCGGGTGCGTTTACTCCAACCTGTTCGTCCAGCCATTTGCCACGCTACAACGAGCTGGCCGGCGTGTTTAAAAGCCACGGCGTGGACAGCATTCTCTGCGTGTCCGTTAACGACACCTTCGTGATGAATGCGTGGAAAGCCGATCAGCATGCCGAGCACATCAACTTTATTCCCGACGGCAACGGTGAGTTCACCCGCGGTATGGAGATGCTGGTAGAGAAAGCCGATCTCGGCTTCGGCCCGCGCTCATGGCGCTATTCAATGCTGGTGCGTAACGGCGTGGTGGTCAAAATGTTCGTTGAACCAAACAAGCCGGGTGACCCGTTTGAAGTCTCCGATGCCGATACCATGCTGCGCTACGTTGCGCCGGAGTTTAAGGTACAGGAGTCCGTATCACTGTTCACCAAGCCCGGCTGCCCGTTCTGCACCAAAGCGAAACAGATGCTGCTGGACCGCGGTATCCAGTATGAAGAAATTGTACTGGGCCAGGATGCCACCACCGTAAGCCTGCGCGCCATGACCGGCCGCGCTACCGTGCCTCAGGTGTTTATTGGCGGGCGCCATATCGGCGGCAGCGATGATTTAGAAAAGTTTTTTGCCGCCTGAATGACGGACTGATTTCGCTGGCTGAACGCTTCATTAATTGAGCGGCGATGTCGACAGGTTAGCTTAGCCATTAAAAAAGCCGCGGCCTGACCAGGCAGCGGCTTTCTCATATCTAAACGATATCGCGGTGGCTTAACGCCGTTGAGTATCAGCCCAGGCGCTGTTTCGCTTCAGTAATGGCCAGCGAAACCTGATGCGGAGACACACCGCCTTTCGCATTACGCTTATCCAGGCAGGATTGCAGCGACAGCACAGGATAGACATCTTCGCCAATCACGCTGCTGAACTTCTGCAGGTCAGCCAGTGCCAGCGCTTCCAGCGCAACGCCCTGATTGATCGCTTCCACTACCGCTTCACCGACGATATGGTGCGCTTCGCGGAACGGTACGCCTTTCGCAACCAGATAATCCGCCAGCTCGGTAGAGTTCGCATAGCCCTGCTCTGCCGCTTCCTGGCAGCGCGGACGTTTTACCTGAATGCCGTCCAGTACCAGCGTGGCCATATGCAGACAGTCATACCAGGTATCCAGCGCATCAAACAGGCCTTCTTTATCTTCCTGCATGTCTTTGTTATACGCCAGCGGCAGGCCTTTCAACGTCATGCTCATGGCGGTCAGTGCGCCCTGTACGCGGCCCACTTTGCCACGGATCAGCTCCAGCGCATCCGGGTTTTTCTTCTGCGGCATCAGCGAAGAGCCGGAGGTCACACGGTCGGACAGCTCTACGAAGCCCGCTTCGCCGGTATTGAAGAAGATCAGATCTTCCGCAAAGCGCGACAGGTGGATCATGCCGATCGAGGCATCGGACATCAGCTCAAGCACGTGGTCGCGGTCGGATACAGTATCCAGACTGTTACGGGTCGCGGAGGCAAAGCCTAACCAGCCCGCCAGCTGCTCGCGATCGATCTCATAGGCGGTTCCCGCCAGCGCACCACAGCCCAGCGGGCTGACGTCCAGGCGCTTCAGCGTATCCTGCAGACGGCTTTCATCGCGGGCCAGCATTTCAACATACGCCAGGCACCAGTGCGCAAACGTCACCGGCTGCGCACGCTGCAGGTGGGTATAACCCGGCATTACCGCGTCCTGGTTTGCTTCGGCGGTGGCTACCAGCGCCTGCTGGAACTGACGAGTTGCGGCCAGCAGTTCACTGACCTGCAGTTTGCACCACAGCTTCAGGTCGGTTGCGACCTGATCGTTACGGCTACGGCCGGTATGGAGTTTTTTACCCAGCGCGCCGACCTTATCGATCAGTTTGCCTTCCACCCAGCTGTGAATATCTTCGGCGTCGCTTTCCACAATCTGCTGCGGATTCGCGCGCACTTCTTCCAGCAGAACATTCAGCGCGCTCTCCAGCTGCTGCTGCTCTTCTGAGGTTAATACATTGACCGTCACCAGCGCTTTGGACCAGGCAACGGAACCGATAATGTCCTGCTCTGCCAGACGATAGTCGAAGCGCAGTGAGTCATTAAACAGTTTGAAACGTTGATCTGCTGCCTGCGTAAACCGTCCACCCCAAAGTGCCATGCTCAGTACTCCATTCAGAATTTATGCAAGAGGCGGCACGGATGCCGCACTCTGGAAATCATGCAGGGGCGAGGCACACCCCACCCACCGCAACAGATTATTTTTTCTCGTTCAGCGCACGGATGCGTGAAGAGAGGGAGAACAGACGGATAAAGCCGCCCGCGTGACGGTGATCGTACACTTCGTCTTCGCCGAAGGTGGCGAACTCTTCAGAGTACAGGCTGTTAGCGGATTTCTTCTGAATCGCGGTAACCTGGCCTTTGTACAGCTGCAGTACCACCTCGCCGTTCACTTCTTCAGCCAGCGCTTCTGCTGAAGCCTGCAGAGATTTACGCAGCGGTGCGAACCAGCGGCCATCGTAAACAACGTAGGACATTTCCAGGCCCAGCTGCTCACGCCATTTGAAGCTGTCGCGGTCCAGAACCAGCTGCTCAACGGCACGCAGCGCGTTAACCATGATGGTGCCGCCAGGGGTTTCGTAGCAGCCGCGAGACTTAATACCGACCAGACGGTTTTCTACGATATCGATACGACCCACGCCGTGGCGCGCACCGATCGCATTCAGTTTGTCCAGGCAGCCGAATGGCGTTAACGCTTCACCGTTAACCGCAACTACGCGACCTTTCTCAACGGAAATGGTCACCTGCTCAGGCTGATCCGGCGCTTCCAGCGGATCGACGGTCCACACCCAGCAATCTTTGTTCGGTGCGTTCCAGGGGCTTTCCAGCACGCCGCCCTCGGTAGAGATGTGCCATGCGTTTTCATCACGGCTGTAGATTTTTTCCAGCGACGCGGTGGTCGGGATGTTGCGCTCTTTCAGATAGTCCAGCAGCGCTTCACGGGAACGCAGGTTCCACTCACGCCATGGTGCAACCACTTTCAGCTGTGGAGCCAGCGCGGTGTAGGTGGTTTCGAAACGAACCTGGTCGTTACCTTTACCGGTTGCGCCGTGGCACAGCGCGTCTGCGCCCACTTTCAGCGCCAGCTCAACCTGCGCTTTAGCGATGATTGGACGCGCCATAGAGGTACCCAGCAGGTAGGTGCCTTCATACAGAGCGCCGGTTTGCAGCACCGGGTAAACGTATTCGCTGATGAACTCTTCACGCAGGTCAACCACATGGCACTCGGACGCACCGGACTGCAGCGCTTTCTGCTCAACGCCTTCCAGATCGCCACGCTCCTGGCCGATATCGGCGACGAAAGCCACCACTTCACAGCCGCCGTAGTTCTCTTTCAGCCATGGAATAATCGCCGAAGTATCCAGGCCGCCGGAGTAAGCCAGTACGATTTTTTTGATGCTTTTGTCTTGCATGATGATTCCTTGAAAACGTTTCTAATTAAGCGAGGATACGGGTGCCAATGGACACGCCGTTAAATAAGGTTGGCAGCTGCTCAGCATGACGCCAGCTGGCGATGTCCACCGGGCGGCCCAGGGTACGGGCGGCATCCAGTGCGGCATTCACCTTGACGATCATTCCATCGGTAATCACACCGTCGGCGATCAGCTGCTCGGCTTTTTCAGCCGTCATCTCTTCAATTCGCTGCTTGTTGGCATCGAGGATACCGCTCACGTCGGAGAGCAGAATCAGATCGGCCCCCAGCGTCGCGGCCAGCGCCGTCGCAGCCTGATCGGCATTGACGTTCATCAGCAGGCCATCCTGGGTGATGCCGATTGAGCTGACAACCGGCAGGAAACCTGCGCCCAGCAGCGTATTAATCAGCACCGGTGAACCCGGGGTAGCCTGTCCCACATGGCCAAGTTCTTCATCAAACTGAGCAACATTAACACTTCCGCCGTCGCCCAGACACAGGCCAACGGCATCAATACCGTGTTTTTTCGACCAGGCTAGCAAAGTTTTGTTAGCAGTACCGGCCAGCGCACCGGTAATGATATCGATCTGGTCGGCAGGCGTTACGCGCAGGCCGTTTTTCTTTTTCACCGGCAGGGATAGCTTGCTCATCAATTCATCCACCAGACAGCCGCCGCCGTGCACAATCAGCAGCTGACGCGAATGGGCAGCACGATAGCTCACCAGCGCATCGAACAGACGCTCCAGCGCCTCTTCACTATCCAGCAGCACACCACCCAGTTTGATAATTAACGGATTGGTCATCAGAGAGTAACTCGCTTTAAAAATGTGACTACGTTGCAGAATGCGGTTATGTTCACTTTGGCTGTCCAAGCCAAATGGTGGAAAAATTATCGGTTTCCATCCGCACGTCGATAATGTATTTTTATTCACTATTAATGCATGAATATTGATACTATCCTAACTCAAGGACTGTCAACAGTGAAGACAAAATTACCACCTTTTATTGAGATATACCGCCAGCTGATTGCTACGCCATCAATCAGCGCCACCGACAGCGCGCTCGATCAGAGTAATGAAACTTTAATCAATTTGCTTGCGGGCTGGTTCCGCGATATTGGCTTCACTGTTGAAGTTCAGCCGGTTCCCGGCACGCGTAATAAATTCAATATGTTAGCTAAAAGTGGCCTCGGTGCAGGCGGACTGCTGCTGGCCGGTCATACAGACACCGTGCCGTTCGACGACGGCCGCTGGACGCGCGACCCGTTTACCCTGACCGAGCACGACAACAAACTGTACGGGCTGGGCACGGCCGACATGAAAGGCTTCTTTGCTTTCATCTTAGATACGCTGCGTGAAGTTGATGTGTCCGCGCTGAAAAAACCGCTGTATATCCTGGCAACGGCGGATGAAGAAACCACCATGGCCGGAGCCAAGTTCTTCTCAGAAACCACCAGCCTGCGCCCTGACTGCGCCATTATCGGCGAGCCAACCTCGCTGAAGCCGGTACGCGCTCATAAAGGCCACATTTCCAACGTGATCCGTATCCAGGGCCAGTCCGGCCACTCCAGCGATCCGGCACGCGGCGTGAACGCCATTGAGCTGATGCACGAATCCATCACTCAGCTGATGGAGCTGCGTAACACGCTGAAAACGCGCTACAACCACAGCGGCTTCGCCATTCCTTACCCAACGATGAACTTCGGCCATATCAACGGCGGTGACGCGGCAAACCGCATCTGCGCCTGCTGTGAACTGCATATGGATATCCGCCCGCTGCCGGGGCTGACGTTGAGCGATCTCGACGGGCTGCTGAATGAGGCGCTGGCGCCGGTCAGCGCACGCTGGCCAGGCCGCCTGACGGTGGGTGAGCTGCATCCGCCGATTCCGGGCTATGAGTGCCCGCGCGAACATCAGCTGGTGCAGGTGGTGGAAAAACTGCTCGGTACCGAAACTGAGGTGGTGAACTACTGTACCGAAGCGCCATTTATTCAGGAAATCTGCCCGACGCTGGTGTTAGGACCGGGTTCGATTAACCAGGCACATCAGCCGGATGAATTTATCGATACGGCATTTATCAAACCGACCCGCGAATTGATCGCCCAGGTCGTGCATCATTTTTGCTATCACTAAGGTGAGAAATGGGGCAATCAACTGCAAAAACAGCTGTTTGCCTCTGATTTCGATTATTCGGGACGATAAGAATAACTTATCTCGCTCCGGTGTAATTAAATTTCATAAATTCTCGTTATTTAGCGGCACGATACGGCAAATTTAAGTCAATTGACGAATGGTTATTAACGTGGCTAGATAAAAGGCTGCGTTATACCCACAAGGGTGAAATAAAGTTACAAGTACAAGAAAGAGGGTGTCAGGGGTCATATGAACGAACAATATTCCGCAATGCGAAGTAATGTCAGTATGCTCGGCAAGCTGCTCGGGGATACCATCAAGGATGCACTGGGAGAGAACATTCTCGATCGGGTGGAAACTATCCGTAAGCTCTCTAAGTCATCACGTGCGGGAAATGATGCCCACCGTCAAGAGCTGTTATCAACGCTGCAAAATCTGTCCAACGATGAGCTGCTGCCGGTTGCACGCGCGTTCAGTCAGTTCCTGAATCTGACCAACGTTGCCGAGCAGTACCACACCATTTCGCCAAAGGGCGAAGGGGCAAATCATCCGGAGATGCTGGCGAAAACCTTTGAACGCCTGAAGCAACAGCCGGACCTGACCGAAGCTAACATTCGCGAGGCGATTGAATCCCTGTCGCTGGAATTAGTTCTGACCGCTCACCCAACGGAAATCACCCGTCGTACGCTGATCCACAAACTGGTTGAGGTGAACAACTGCCTTAAGCAGCTGGATCACAACGATCTTTCTGACTATGACCGTGCACAAATCATGCGCCGCCTGCGCCAGCTGGTTGCGCAGGCCTGGCACACCGATGAAATTCGCAAATATCGCCCGTCGCCGATCGATGAAGCCAAATGGGGCTTTGCGGTAGTCGAAAACAGTCTGTGGGAAGGTGTGCCTAACTTCCTGCGTGAGTTGAACGAGCAGGTTGAAGAATCCTTCGGCTACACGCTGCCGGTTGATTTCGTACCAGTGCAGTTCACCTCCTGGATGGGCGGTGACCGCGACGGTAACCCGAACGTGACCGCCGATATTACTCGCCACGTGCTGCAGCTGAGCCGCTGGAAAGCTACCGACCTGTTCCTGCGCGATATCGCCGTACTGATCTCCGAGCTGTCGATGTCCGAATGTACGCCGGAAGTACGCGAGCTGTGCGGCAATCCGGACGCGCTGGAGCCGTACCGCGAGATTATGAAAAATCTTCGCAGCCAGCTGACCAGCACCCAGGCTTACCTGGCGCGCCGCCTGAAAGGCGAGCGTTTACCGCGTCCGGCAGACCTGTTGATCTCCAACGATCAGCTGTGGGAACCGCTGCACACCTGCTATCAGTCACTACAGGCCTGCGGCATGGGCATTATTGCCAACGGCCAGCTGCTGGACACCATGCGCCGCGTGAAATGCTTTGGCGTTCCGCTGGTGCGCATCGACCTGCGTCAGGAAAGCACCCGTCATACCGAAGCCATCGCTGAAATCACCCGCTACCTGGGCCTTGGCGACTATGAAAGCTGGTCAGAATCCGACAAGCAGGCCTTCCTGATCCGCGAACTGAACTCCAAACGTCCGCTGCTGCCGCGTAACTGGGAGCCAAGCGCCGACACCAAAGAAGTGCTGGATACCTGCCGCGTGGCTGCCGATGTACCGAAAGGCTCGATCGCCGCTTACGTTATTTCGATGGCGAAAACGCCGTCCGACGTGCTGGCCGTCCACCTGCTGCTGAAAGAAGCCGGAATTACTTACACCCTGCCGGTAGCCCCGCTGTTTGAAACCCTGGACGACTTGAATAACGCTAACGATGTGATGAGCCAGCTGCTGAATATCGACTGGTATCGCGGCATCATTCAGGGCAAGCAGATGGTGATGATTGGCTATTCAGATTCCGCGAAAGATGCGGGTGTGATGGCTGCAAGCTGGGCACAGTATCAGGCCCAGGATGCGCTGATCAAAACCTGTGAGAAAGCCGGAATTACCCTGACGCTGTTCCACGGGCGCGGCGGCAGTATCGGCCGTGGCGGTGCCCCTGCGCACGCTGCCCTGCTATCTCAGCCTCCGGGCAGCCTGAAAGGCGGCCTGCGCGTCACCGAACAGGGTGAAATGATTCGCTTTAAGTTTGGCCTGCCGGAAGTCACCATCAGCAGCCTGTCGCTGTACACCGGTGCAATTCTGGAAGCCAACCTGCAGCCACCACCGGAACCTAAAGCCGAATGGCGCAGCATCATGGACCAGCTGTCTGATGTGTCCTGTAAAATGTATCGCGGCTACGTGCGCGAGCACGCTGACTTCGTGCCTTACTTCCGCTCGGCCACGCCGGAGCTGGAGCTGGGTAAACTGCCGCTGGGTTCCCGCCCGGCGAAGCGTCGCCCGACCGGTGGCGTAGAGTCGCTGCGCGCCATTCCGTGGATCTTTGCCTGGACGCAGAACCGCCTGATGCTGCCAGCCTGGCTGGGTGCCGGTGCCGGTCTGCAAAAAGCAATGGAAGAAGGCCATCAGGAACAGCTGGAAACCATGTGCCGCGACTGGCCGTTCTTCTCAACCCGCCTGGGCATGCTGGAGATGGTGTTCTCCAAAGCGGACCTGTGGCTGGCGGAATACTACGATCAGCGTCTGGTGGATGAGTCTCTGTGGCCGTTGGGCAAACAGCTGCGTGACCAGCTGGATTCCGATATTAAAGCGGTACTGACCATCGCTAATGACTCGCATCTGATGGCCGACCAGCCGTGGATTGCTGAGTCCATCGCGCTGCGTAACGTCTATACCGACCCGCTGAACGTGCTGCAGGCGGAACTGCTGCACCGTTCGCGTCAGCAGGAAGCCAACGGCGGCGAAGTGGATGCGCACGTTGAGCAGGCCCTGATGGTGACTATCGCCGGCGTGGCGGCAGGTATGCGTAACACCGGCTAGGTTGCAAGGGCGGAGACCCCGCCCGGTTTAACGCATCGCCGATGTAAAAACAGGACGCTCAGCGTCCTGTTTTTTTGCATGCTATAACCCGGTTTACAGCATATCAGCCCACGTTGGCATTCACGCCGGGGCGAACGCCCAGCGTATGGCAGATGGCGTAGCTCATCTCCGCGCGGTTCAGCGTATAGAAATGGAAGTCTTTCACCCCTTCCCGGCTCAGGATTTTCACCATATCCATCGCAATATTGGCACCCACCATTTTGCGCGTTTCAGCATCATCATCCAGCCCTGCAAACATGCTGGTCATCCAGCCCGGCACGCGCACGTTGGTCATAGTGGCAAAGCGCTGCAGCTGTTTGAAGTTGGATACCGGCAGAATACCCGGCACAATCTCAACATCAATCCCGGTCGATACACAGCGGTCGCGAAAGCGCAGGTAACTTTCCACATCGAAGAAGAACTGGGTAATCGCCCGATTCGCACCGGCATCGATTTTACGCTTCAGGTTAATCAGATCAGCCTGAGCGCTTTTCGCTTCAGGATGGACTTCCGGGTAGGCCGCAACGGAAATATCAAAATCACCCACCTCTTTCAGCAGCGCTACCAGGTCTGCCCCGTACATTTCAGGCTTGCCGCTGCCCGGAGGCAGATCGCCGCGCAGAGCAACGATATGGCGGATGCCGTTATTCCAGTAGTCCTGCGCAATGGTACGCAGTTCTTCACGAGTGGCATCGACACAGGTCAGATGCGGTGCGGCTTCCAGGCCGGTGCGATCTTTAATGCCTTTAATGATGCTGTGGGTGCGGTCGCGCTCGCCGGAGTTGGCTCCGTAGGTGACGGAGACAAACTTCGGCTTCAGGCTGCTCAGACGATCGATAGAGCTCCAGAGGGTATTTTCCATTTCAGCGGTGCGCGGCGGGAAGAACTCAAAAGAGACATTAATCTGTCCGTTTATCTCGGCAAGACTCTGATTTAGTGCTTCGCGCTGATTTGCATGGAAAAAACTCATACCCGTTACCTCATCGATCGCTATTGATTCTATCGCTGCCGTTAAACGTCTATCCATTTAGACGTCCAGACATTCAAAATGACGGAAATTGTACATTCAGTCAACAGTTAAATGATGACATGCCGTGACAAATCCTCAACGAAGATGAGGGAAATTCATGATGGGTTAATCAGTAAATTCAGCGGTTCAGAGCGGTCGGATAACACAGCCCGTCACCCCGATCGGCTATGCTGCCGGATGACTTGTGAATAGGGCAAGAATGGGGTCTTTTTTGTTTAAAAAGAGCGTGCTGATGATATTCGGCCATCAGCACGCTGTTAACACTACAGCAACTGCGCCAGCCGGTTCAGATCCGACTGAATGGCTCCGGCGGTCACATCGCGACCGGCACCGGGACCGCGGATCACCAGCGGGTTGTCGCGATACCAGCGGCTTTCAATCGCAAAGACGTTATCGCACGGCAGCAGCGCGGCGAGCGGATGATCGGCACGAACCGCCTCCACGCCAACGCGGGCCTTACCGTTGGCATCAAAGCGCGCCACGTAGCGCAGTACCAGCCCCATCTCCTGAGCCGCCTCGTAGCGCTGCAGCATTTGCTCGTTGAGCGCGTCGCCGTTTTCGAAGAAATGATCCACCGAACCAGCCTGGCAGCCCGCCGGAACCAGCGACTCTACGCGAACCTGATCCGGTTCGATGTCGTAACCGGCTTCACGCGCCAGGATCACCAGCTTACGCATCACGTCCTGGCCGGACAGATCGACACGCGGATCTGGCTCGGTCAGCCCCTGCTGCCATGCCTGGTCCACCAGTTCGGTAAACGGCACCGTGCCATCAAACTGCAGGAACAGCCAGGAAAGCGTGCCGGAGAAGATACCGCTGATCGCCAGAATACTGTCACCGCTTTCACGCAGGTCACGCACCGTATGATTCACCGGCAGCCCGGCCCCCACGGTGGCGTTGTAAAGCCACTGACGCCCGGTTTTCGCAAAGGCATCGCGAATCTGGCGATACGCGTCGCTGCTGGATGCGCCTGCCACCTTATTTGCACCAATCACATGGAAACCGTAGCTGGCGAAATCCAGATACTGTGCGGCCAGCGATTCACTGGCCGTGACGTCCAGCACCACCAGGTCATCAAACGGGTGAGCCCGCATCCACAGGAACAGCGATTCCTGATCCTGCTCCACCGCTTCCTCTTCAAAGAAAGCCAGTGCCCGACTGGCTTCCAGCCCGTCGTAGCTCAGCAGGCTGCGGCGGCTGTCCACCACGCCCGCTAAAATAAATTCAAAACCGGTACGCGCGGAAAGTGTTTCCTGCTCGCGAGCGAACAGTTCCAGCCAGCGCGAACCGATATTACCTTTACCAAACAGCACCAGCCCGATGCGCTTCTCCGCACGGAACAGGGTCTGATGCAGGCCGCGAATCAAATGCTCGGTCGGACCAACGCGCAGTACCGCCACCAGGCTGATACCCTCTTCCGACTGCCAGATAAACTCGACCGGCTGATCTTTCATCTGCTGCCAGAAGCGGTGGCTGTGCAGCGGATTGCGGCACACGCCCGCCCCCACCATCGCCACCAGCGCCATCCCTTCCCGCAGCTGTAAGCGTCCGGGCAGAGCCGCATCTTCCAACAGCGTCAGTGCACTGTTGACGACCTCTGACGTGTAGCACAGCTGAAGCAGATTGCGATCGGGGTGAGCTCCCGTCGCCAGCGGACGAACCTGGGCGCGTTTGAGCAGATGGTCGATTTCCTTATGTACCTTCGCAAAGTCATGATGCGCAGGCACATGGAACTCAATCAGACAAACATCATCATGGCTGGTCACAATGCGCGCCCCGGTCCCGGAGGCCAGAACGCGTTCAATACGGGTTGAGCCCTGTTCAGGCTGATAGCTACAGCGCAGTTGCAGATCGATATCGCTATTGGATACCGGCTGCAGTGTACGCGTGTGCAACACCGGTGCGGCGAGACGTGCCAGTTCGCTGGCTTCGTCCAGACGCAGCAGCGGCAGCAGGCAGGCATCCTTCACTTTCCGCGGGTCAGCACTGTAAACACCGGCCACATCGCTCCAGATCGTTACGCGTGACACGCCGGCCAGTGAACCAATCTGGGTTGCAGAATAGTCACTGCCGTTGCGCCCCAGCAGCACCGTTTCACCGGCATCGTTGGCGCAGATAAAACCCGTGACGACGAGACGCTGCGAGGGATGCTGAGCGATAAGCTGCTGAAGCAGCAGCAATGATTTGCCTTCATCTACCTGCGGCTGCGCAGCGCGCTCGGCACGCAGAAAATCGCGCGCATCCAGCCAGCTGGCATCAATATCGCGCTGTCTCAGCACGGCCGACATCAGCCGTGCTGACCAGATTTCACCGTGCCCGACCACCTCTGCATAAACGACATCATTGATGACACCGTCGAGCAGCGCGGCCAGTTTTTCCAGATCGTGAATAAATTCAGCAATGAGCGGGTCAGCGGTTTCCGGCGGTAACAGGCTGCTAATCAGCTCGCTCTGATAACGACGCAGAGCCTGCTGTACCTGATGCGCAGACAGCCGATCGCTCTGACTCAGTTTGAGCCAGCTGATCAACTGGTTAGTGGTGCTTCCTGCCGCAGAAACGACCATCAGGTCGCCCGGCTGGCTATACTCCGCCATGATACCGGCAACGCGCAGATAGCATTTGGCATCCGCCAGGCTACTGCCACCAAATTTGTGCAACTGCCGTGAACTGCCCACCTCTGCCACTGCTGAATGACTCATGCTTACCTCTTGGCCGCAATCTGGAATGCATTATCCAGATCGGCGATTAAATCTTCGTGATCCTCAATTCCTACCGAAATACGCAGCAGCGTCTCGGAAATTCCTGCCGCGGCACGGGCTTCTGCCGACATTCCGGCATGCGTCATCGTTGCAGTATGCGAAATCAGGCTTTCCACGCCACCCAGCGACTCCGCCAGGGTAAACAGCTCCAGCGCCTTGAGGAAACGGCGCAGTGTTGCTTCATCGCCATCAAACTCAAAACTTAACATCGCACCAAAGCCTTTCTGCTGCTTCACCGCGAACTGATGTCCTGCGTTTTCCGGCAGAGAAGGATGATACAACTTTTTCACCAGCGGTTGTTGTTTCAGATACTCAACAATCGCCAGTGCATTACGCTGTGCCGCCGCGATACGTGGATCAAGCGTGCGCAGGCCGCGCAGCAGCAGGTAGCTGTCAAATGCAGCGCCGGTCACGCCAATATTATTCGCCCACCACGCAAGATCGGTCGCATGCTGCGGATCTTTTGAAATCACCGCGCCGGCAACCACATCAGAGTGGCCGTTAAGGTATTTAGTACAGGAATGGAGCACCAGGTCTGCGCCCAACGCCAGCGGATTCTGCAGCGCAGGGCTGAGGAACGTGTTATCCACCACGCTGATCGCACCGGCTTCTTTCGCCGCCTGACAGATCGCAGCAATATCCACCACGCGCAGCAGCGGGTTGCTCGGGCTTTCAATCAGCACCAGCTTCGGCTTCTCAGCCAACGCAGCCTGAAGCGCAGCTTCATCACCCTGATCGACAAACTTAACGCGATAGGCACCGCGTTTGCTCAGGCTGTCAAACAGGCGATAGCTGCCGCCGTAACAGTCGTGCGGAGCCACCAGCAGGTCGCCCGGCTTCAGGAATACGGTACACACCAGATGCACCGCCGCCATGCCGGTATTGGTCAGTACCGCACCCACGCCGCCTTCCAGCTCTGCCAGCGCACGCTGCACCACATCACGGGTCGGATTCCCACGGCGCGAATAGTCGTGCGCGCGCGGCTGGTTGAAATCGAGAAAGTTATAGGTGCTGGAAAGGTGAATCGGTGGGACAACGCAGCCATATTGCTCGTCATCATTCAATCCGCTGCGCACTGCGATGGTTGCCTGTTTACGCGTCATGGTGCATAAATTCCTGCTGAAAAGAGAGAAGGGCTATAGAGTAAACAGGGTAGCTATAGACGTCAATACATCTGGACATCTAAATGTCTTTGCGTATAGATTGAGCAATGGGCCAATAACAGCTAAAATTATGCCGATATCCCCTACAGAAAGTTGTGTTATCGCAGTGTGATACACACCAACTTCGGGCATAATTGGCCGAATTTCGGCATTTCTCATCTAAATTTTGATAATGACTAAGGTAACCCATGGCTGAATGGAACGGCGAATATATCAGCCCTTACGCTGAACACGGTAAGAAGAGCGAACAGGTTAAGAAAATCACGGTATCTATTCCGTTGAAAGTACTTAAAATTTTGACCGACGAACGCACCCGTCGCCAGGTCAACAACCTGCGTCATGCCACCAACAGCGAACTGCTGTGTGAGGCATTCCTGCATGCCTTCACCGGACAGCCTCTGCCTGATGATGTGGATCTGCGTAAAGAGCGCAGCGACGAGATCCCTGAAGAAGCAAAAGCGATTATGCGGGAAATGGGCGTCGATCCTGACACCTGGGAGTATTAACCCGCCGCAAACAGCTCGGTTATTCGGTCGAGCACCTGATTTAAGATCGGGTGCCCGGCCTGCCCCGGCTGCCAGATGGCTACCATCGTATGCACTATCCCGCTGTTACCCATTTCAGTTTCAATCCGCTCAATATGACTTTTCCTGCCGTCCAGCACATGTGCTGGCAGAAAGGCCCAGCCTGCGCCATTGCCCAGCAGGGATTCCAGCAGCATCGCATCATTCACAAACTGCACGCGATCGGCGATCTGTAAGCGACGCGCCAGATGGTCTTCCAGACCCTTATTCGGGATCAGCTGATTGCAGGCCGTCAGCGACAGTTGGCTGACGGGCCGATGCGCGAACAGTGAGGGGCTGGCATAGACCCCCATTTCGATACTGCCCACCGCCCGCCACTTAAAGCGCTCACTGACGGATTTGTTGACCGCCTGATAAATGCCAATATCGCTTTCGCCTTTTTGCAGCGCCTGCTCGGCCTCATGGCGGTCCTGATAACAGAGATTGAGCTGAACGCCCTGGCAACGACATTCCTCCGCCAGCGTGGCCAGCAGCGTACGCGGAGTGAAAATATCGTAACTGAGCGTCAGCGTTTGCGGTGGCTGCTTCTGCTGCTGCATGGCCAGATAGCTGAACGCCTGGGCTTCGTTCAAAAACAGCCGAGCCCGGCGATAAAGCAGGCCGCCGCGCTCGGTCAGAGCAAACGGCCGGCAGTGCCGATCGAACAGTGCATAGCCCAGATCCAGTTCCAGATAGTCCAGCAGCTCGCTGACGGTTGTGCGGTCTTTGTTCATCCGCTTAGCGGCGTGCGTAATGCTGCCGGACTCCACCACGCAGGCAAATGCTTCGATTTGCGCCAGTGAAAAATTAATGGCCATAAGCTCCCTGCTTAAAAAATACCGAAGGGGGAAAATCCCTCAGTTGTCGACTCTTTCCTTTTAAACGTGCTGGCTATGCTGGCCATCAGTGAGCAAAAGGAGAAATAAGATGAATAAAACATTATCCAGCCTGGTGGCTGTAGCAATGGGTGCATCCCTGGCCATCGCGACCATAGGCAGCGCCAGCGCCTGCACCCGCGCATTTTTAAATACCTATCCGGGCTATATGGTCAGCGCACGTAATCTTGATTTCTTCGGCCCGGTCGATCCTTCCCTGGTGATTACTCCACGAGGAATTGAGCACACAGGCAGTGACGGACCCGGCGCGAAAGAGTGGAAAACACGCTACGGTAGTGTAGTCATTTATGCTGATGGTGTTTTTCCAATGGATGGCATGAATGAGAAAGGCCTGGCGGGGCACACGCAATATTACACCAACGGGAAACAGGTCCAGGCGGATAACAACAAGGATAAGCCCGAACTCGATAGCCGCGCATGGCTCAGCTATCTGCTGGACAATTTCGCCACGGTTGATGAAGCAGTGAAGGGTTTAGAAGATGTTCGTCTGGTCGCCAAAAAGCTGCCGATTGATTACGCATCGGATACGAAACATATCGCGCTGGAAGACGTCACCGGTGACTCTGCAATCATTGAAATCGACAACGGTAAGGTCAACATTTACCACAACCGCGACTATCGTGTGATGACCAATCCGCCGTCATACGATCGCCAGCTGGCAAATCTGAAAAAATACCAGGGTGTCGACGAAAACCACATTCCCGGTACGCAAAGCGCGGAAGACCGTTTTGTACGTACCAGTATCGGTGTAAAAAATATCCCGCAGCCGGATAATAAAGCACAGGCTCAGGGATTTATTCTGTCGGTAGTCAACAATGCGGCATTCCCGATTAACTACCCGGACGCCAGCGATCCGATGGTGAAATCGATCACCGATGCGTACGCAAAATATTCGAAGTTCCCACAGGAGAATAAAGGTACGTCAACCTACTGGACGACCATTGCCGATCTCAGCCACGGTGAATATCACTTTAAATCGGTCTTTGCGCCATCAGAGGTGATGGTAAAACTGGGAGAGATTAACTTCTCGGCGGGTCAACCGGTCAAACGTATTGACCATCTGCAAAACTATGCCCAAAAAGGCTGGCAGGGTGACGTGCTGAAATACGCGAAGTCCTCCTGATTCCGGAGACAAAAAAACCAGCCTGAGCTGGTTTTTTTGTTCGTGCATCCGAAACGTTGACCGTTTCTGGCTGGCTGCTTATTTGCTGCCAGGGATGCTGAAACGCTTGTTGAAGCGGTCAACACGTCCACCGGTAGCAACATCACGCTGCTTGCCAGTGTAGAACGGGTGACATTCGCCACAAACATCCAGGTTCAGATCGCGACCCGTAGTAGAACGAGTTTTGATTTCGTTACCGCAAGAACATTTAGCAGTAATTTCAACGTAATTTGGGTGAATACCTTTTTTCATGGGAAACCTCAGTTAAGGCCGTGTCGCTCTCCCGCGCCAGGAATGTTTCCTGCACCGGCACCACACGAAGATTAATAGTCAGGTGATATACCCAAACCTCGAAGGTTACGGGCATCGCGATACAAAATACCGTATCAACGGCGGCGAATTATACAGAAATCAACCGTACGCTGCAATCGGATCCGCACATTGCGAACGACACAGTGTACACTAAATGGCCCTGTTTTTCACCCGGATGAAGCCATGCCCGTTGTTCAGGTCGCACTGCCCGTTCCACTTGCGCGCAACTTTGATTATTTGTTGCCTCCCCACCTCAGCCATGCCGTTCCCGGTGGCCGCGTCAGCGTGCCGTTCGGCAAACGTAAAGCGATTGGCGTCGTGGTCAGCATTGGCGAACACAGCGATTATCCTCGCGACCAGTTGAAAAGCGTACATGAGGTGCTGGACAGTACCCCTCTGTTCTCGCCTTCTTTATGGCATATCCTGCTGTGGGCGGCGGACTATTACCATTACCCGCTGGGGGAAGTACTGTTCCATGCCATGCCGGTTTTGCTGCGGCAGGGAAAAGCCGCGGAAGAGGCGCCAATCTGGCAGTGGGCAATCACAGAGCAGGGCCGCGCCACGCCGCCGGAAAGCCTGAAGCGTGCCCCCAAACAGCAGCAGGCGCTGGCCGCTCTGCGCCAGCGAACGCTGTACCGACATGAGGTCAGCCAGCACGACATCACCGAAGCAACGCTGCAGGCGCTGAGGGCCAAAGGACTGTGCGAACTTCATGCAGTGACCCGTGCGATGCAGGACTGGCGCGAAACCTTTGCCATCTGCGGTGAACGGCTGCGATTAAATACCGAGCAGGCGACCGCGGTTGGCGCTATTCGCAGTGCCGACGATCGCTTCTCCGCCTGGCTCCTGGACGGGATCACCGGATCGGGGAAAACCGAAGTTTATCTCAGCGTGCTGGAAAACATTCTGGCTAACGGCCGCCAGGCGCTGGTGCTGGTGCCGGAAATTGGCCTGACACCGCAAACTATCGCCCGTTTTCGTGAACGCTTTAACGCCCCGGTGGATGTCCTGCACTCCGGGTTGAACGACAGCGAACGCCTGGCGGTTTGGCTGCGGGCCCGCAGCGGCGAAACGGCGATTGTTATCGGTACTCGTTCGGCGCTGTTTACGCCGTTTGCCCGACTGGGCGCCATCATTATTGATGAAGAACACGACGGCTCCTACAAACAGCAGGAGGGCTGGCGCTATCACGCCCGCGATCTGTCGGTGCTGCGTGCCCGACAGGAAGATATACCGGTGGTGATGGGGTCCGCGACGCCTGCACTGGAAACGTTACACAACGTGCATCTGGGCAAATATCACCTGCTCAACCTCAGCAAACGCGCCGGAAATGCCACGCGCGCCACGCAGTTACTGATCGACCTGAAAGGCATGAAGCTCCAGGGCGGCTTATCTCCGCTGCTGATTAAAAAAATAGGCGAGCACTTAAAGGCGGATAATCAGGTTCTGCTGTTCCTCAACCGCCGGGGATTCTCCCCCGCACTGCTGTGCCACGAGTGCGGCTGGATTGCTGAATGCCAGCGCTGCGACCGCTACTACACGCTGCATCAGAATCAGCGCCAGCTGCGCTGCCACCACTGCGATAGTCAGCGCCCGATACCGCATCAGTGTCCCCAGTGTGGATCGACGCATCTGGTGCCCGTCGGGCTGGGTACGGAACAGCTGGAACATAACCTCAGCACACTGTTCCCCGACGTGCCGCTGTCGCGTATCGACAGGGATACCACCAGCCGTAAGGGCGCGCTGGAGCAGCAGCTGGCAGAAGTACATCGTGGCGGGGCGCGTATTCTCGTTGGCACGCAGATGCTGGCGAAAGGGCATCACTTTCCTGACGTCACGCTGGTCTCCCTGCTCGACGTTGACGGCGCGCTGTTCTCTGCGGATTTCCGCTCCGCCGAGCGCTTTGCCCAACTCTACACTCAGGTAGCAGGGCGAGCAGGACGGGCGGGCAAACAGGGGGAAGTGCTGTTGCAGACCCATCACCCGGACCACCCTTTACTGCAAACGCTGCTGAAGCAGGGCTACGATGCCTTTGCTAAACAGGCGCTCAGCGAGCGCAAAAGCGTATTTCTGCCGCCTTTTACCAGCCACGCGCTGTTCCGCGCGGAGGATCACGATAATCAACAGGCTTCTCTGTTCCTTCAGCAGCTGCGCAACCTGCTGGAAGCCAGCCCGCTGAATGATGACGGATTCTGGGTGATGGGGCCGGTGCCAGCTCTGCAGGCCAAGCGAAGCGGTCGATACCGCTGGCAGTTGTTGCTGCAACACCCTTCCCGCTCCGTTCTGCAGCGGCTGATTAAATCCAGTCTGCCGCTTATCGGTACACTCCCCCAGTCGCGCAAAGTGAAATGGTCATTGGATATCGATCCCGCGGAGGGCTAATTCACCGGCACTGGTCGCACAGAAGCGGAAGACGGAAACGTTTGCATGGCAAAGTTGCGGCGTAGATCGAAAAAAGTCGCACAAGTCACATTTTTTATGCAAATTAAGTAACAGCAGTTCGCTGCATCTGTAAAAATGCGCAATGGTCAGCAAAGGGATACGCGGCCCGCCACTGAAAGAGCACATTATCACCCGTTAGTCAGGTCAGCTTCGGCTGGCGTGAGGAGAAAAGCGTTGGAGCACAATCAAGAGACAACAGCAGCGACCATGAAGGACGTAGCTGAAAAAGCAGGCGTATCAACGGCAACGGTCTCCCGTGCCCTGATGAACCCGGAAAAGGTCTCCGCCGCGACACGCAGTAAAGTTGAACAGGCGGTGATTGCCGTCGGTTATTCCCCGCATTCAATGACGCGCAGCGCCAGGCGTAGCGAATCACGGACTATTCTGGTTATCGTGCCGGATATCTGCGACCCGTTTTTTAGTGAAATGATTCGCGGGATCGAGGTTGTTGCCGCAGATCAGGGCTATCTGGTTCTGATTGGCGACTGCGCCCACCAGAATCAGCAGGAAAAATCGTTTCTGAATTTAATGCTGACGCGTCAAATCGACGGCATGGTACTGCTGGGATCGCAGCTACCTTTTGAAGCCGGACTGGAAGAACAACGCAACCTGCCGCCGATGGTGATGGCCAACGAATTTGCACCAGAGCTTGAACTGCCCACCGTGCATATCGACAACCTGACCGCCGCGTTCGAAGCGGTGAACCATCTGCAAAAGCTGGGCCACCGCCGTATCGCCTGCATATCAGGACCGGAAGATATGCCACTGTGTCAGTATCGCCTGCAGGGCTATATTCAGGCCTTGCGCCGCAGCGGCATGAGCGTGGACCCCCAGTATATCGTGCGCGGTGATTTTACTTTTGACGCCGGGACGCAGGCGATGAAAAAGCTGATGGCGCTGCCAAAACCACCCGATGCCCTGTTCTGCCACAGCGACATCATGGCGCTGGGCGCGATGTCGCAGGCGAAGAATATGGGCCTGAAAATCCCAAAGGATCTGTCTATTATTGGCTTTGATGACATAGAGTTATCACGCTACAGCGATCCGCAGCTGACCACCGTTGCGCAGCCGCGATTTAACATTGGGCGCGAAGCGATGCTACTCTTGCTGGAACAGCTTCAGGGGCGGATGGTAAATGTTGGCTCTCGTCTACTGGATTTTGAGTTAAAAATCCGCGGTAGTACGGCACCCTCACTGCGCGATGAAGATTAACATATTGTGTAATGGTGATTTTCGCCAACTGCGACCTGGCGCAAAATCAGCGGATTCTTAGTAAGATCGCCGCTGGTCAAACTTCCGACCCTTAAGTAACATGACGGGCTGTAGCCGGGTGCCCATCGCGATTTTGCCCGGTCTTCTTTCATTGATTATTAACGGAACGATAGTGGCACAAAAAGATTATGTAGGCCGCGGGCGTTCGACAGGGACGCGTCGCAAGACCAACAGTCGCAGTAAAAAGCGCAGCGGTGGCTCAGGCGTATCAAAGTTTATGACCATGCTGGCCGTTGCAGTCCTCGTCACCTTTGTCGGTGGTTTGTGGTTTATTGCGCATCATAAAAAAGAAGACACCCCCGTCATCACCGATCATAAAACCACCGGTAACGGCCTGCCGCCGAAACCCGAGGAACGCTGGCGCTATATCAAAGAGTTAGAAAATCGCCAGATAGGTGTGCCTACGCCGACAGAACCTTCATCCGGCGGTGAAGCCCATTCGCAGACACAGCTGACTAACGAACAGAGGCAGCTGCTGGAGCAAATGCAGGCCGATATGCGCCAGCAGCCAACCCAGCTGAATGAGGTGCCGTGGAATGAGCAAACCCCAGCTCAACGCCAGCAGACCATACAGCGTCAGAATCAGCTACAGCAGCAGTCACGTATGCCGCAGCAGGTTCAGCAGCAGCCGGTAAGAACCCAGCAAAACCAACCGGTGCAGGCATATCAGCAACCTGCAAGAACGCAGCAGGCCCAGCCGGTACAGCAAAATCAGCAGCAGGTGCGAACCCAGCAGCAGACGCAACAGACCGAGCGAGCCGCGCAGCAGCAAAACCAGGCTCAGCAGAAACCGGCACCGATAACCCCTGTCACCCGTGAACCAGCACGGCAGCAGGAAGTTGCTGCTCAGCCAAAAGCTGAAACGAAGCCGAAAGAAGCCGAAAAAGAGAAGCAGCAGCGTTGGATGGTGCAGTGTGGTTCCTTCAAAGGAACTGACCAGGCGGAGTCCGTTCGTGCAGCGCTGGCCTTTGAAGGTTTCGAAAGCCGCATTACCACCGGCGGCGGCTGGAACCGCGTGGTGATTGGTCCGTATGGCAACCGTGCCGCCGCTGATAGCGCGCTGAAAAATCTTCGTGGTTCCGGCCACTCAAATTGCATTCCTCTCGCCATTGGGGGTTGAAACCCCTAAAAGCCGCCCCATATCAGATTGCATCAGTGTCCCCGCACGAAAAGTGCGGGGACCTCACCAACTGCAACAAGGGGTCCGCCCGTGACAACAATAGTAAGTGTACGACGCAACGGCCAGGTAGTAATTGGCGGCGATGGCCAGGCTACCCTCGGTAATACCGTAATGAAAGGCAACGTTAAAAAAGTGCGTCGTCTCTACAATGACAAAGTCATTGCCGGTTTTGCTGGCGGTACCGCAGATGCTTTCACCCTTTTCGAACTATTTGAACGCAAACTGGAAATGCACCAGGGCCACCTGGTGAAAGCCGCGGTTGAGCTGGCAAAAGACTGGCGCACCGACCGTATGCTGCGCAAGCTTGAAGCACTGCTGGCCGTCGCCGATGAAAATGCCTCGCTGATCATTACCGGCAACGGTGACGTTATCCAGCCAGAAAACGATTTGATTGCCATCGGTTCAGGTGGACCTTACGCACAGGCAGCCGCTCGTGCATTACTGGAAAACACTGACATTGGCGCGCGCGATATTGTGGAGAAAGCGCTGGGTATTGCAGGTGATATCTGCATCTATACCAACCACAACCTCACCATCGAAGAATTAGCGTCTAAAGCGTAAGGACCCAATTTATGTCTGAAATGACCCCGCGCGAAATCGTCAGCGAACTGAACAGATTCATCATCGGCCAGGACGGCGCCAAGCGCGCTGTGGCGATTGCCCTGCGTAACCGCTGGCGCCGTATGCAGCTGGACGAAGAGCTGCGCCATGAAGTCACGCCAAAAAATATTCTGATGATTGGCCCAACCGGCGTCGGTAAAACCGAAATTGCCCGTCGCCTGGCAAAACTGGCCAATGCGCCATTCATCAAAGTGGAAGCCACTAAATTCACCGAAGTGGGCTATGTAGGTAAAGAAGTGGATTCGATCATCCGCGATCTGACCGACTCGGCGATTAAAATGGTTCGCTCCCAAGCGATTGAAAAAAATCGCTACCGCGCTGAAGAAATGGCAGAAGACCGCATTCTTGACGTGCTGATCCCCCCGGCTAAAAACAACTGGGGCCAGGCGGAAGCGCCTGCCGAACCGTCTGCCGCACGCCAGTCATTCCGCAAGAAACTGCGCGAAGGTCAGCTTGACGATAAAGAAATCGAAATCGATCTGGCCGCTGTTTCCGCCGGTGTTGAAATTATGGCACCTCCGGGCATGGAAGAGATGACCAGCCAGCTGCAATCGATGTTCCAGAATATCGGCGGCCAGAAGCAGAAGCCGCGTAAGCTGAAAATCAAAGATGCGATGAAGCTGCTGGTGGAAGAAGAAGCCGCCAAGCTGGTTAATCCGGAAGAACTTAAGCAGGATGCCATCGAAGCCGTAGAGCAGCACGGTATTGTGTTTATCGACGAGATCGACAAAGTCTGTAAGCGCGGCGAATCCTCAGGTCCTGACGTTTCCCGCGAAGGTGTACAGCGCGATCTGCTGCCGCTGGTAGAAGGTTGTACCGTTTCGACCAAGCACGGCATGGTGAAAACTGACCACATTCTGTTTATCGCCTCGGGTGCATTCCAGGTTGCCAGCCCGTCAGACCTGATCCCTGAGCTTCAAGGACGCCTGCCGATCCGCGTTGAGTTACAGGCGCTTACCACGCATGACTTCGAACGCATCCTGACGGAACCGAGCGCGTCGATCACCGTGCAGTACAAAGCGCTGATGGGTACTGAAGGCGTGGATATTAACTTTACCGAAGACGGCATCAGCAAAATTGCCGCCGCCGCCTGGCAGGTGAACGAAACCGCTGAGAATATCGGTGCACGCCGCCTGCATACCGTACTGGAGCGCCTGATGGAGGAAATCTCCTATGACGCCAGCGATCTGAACGGTCAGTCGATCACCATCGATGCCGAGTATGTCAGTAAGCATCTGGATGAACTGGTTGCAGACGAAGATCTGAGCCGCTTTATTCTGTAACGACGGTGAACTGCCGTACTACGGGGGCCAGTATATGGCCCTCGTTTTTTTTGGTTAAATTTCCAGCCAACTTGACCAGGGTTAATTCCTGGGGGCACTAAGCGCCTTACACTGCTTCTAAAACGTTGATCCGGCTTTTCCGGACCCGCCAATCAGAGCAGAGGCCTGCCTATGACCGACAACAGCCAGCTGGCTACCCCAATCAGTCACCCACAGGCATGGATTGAGAGTTTGCGCCCGCGCACGCTCCCGCTGGCCTGCGCATCGATAATTACCGGCAGCGCGCTGGCGTGGTGGCAGGGTTCATTCAATCTCACGACGGCACTGCTGGCACTGTTAACCACCGTGCTGCTGCAAATTCTCTCTAATCTGGCAAACGACTATGGCGATGCGGTAAAAGGCAGCGATACGCCGGCGCGTATTGGCCCTCTGCGCGGTATGCAAAAAGGGGCAATAACCCAGCAGCAGATGCGGATGGCAATGGCTCTCGCCGTGGCACTATCAATGCTGAGCGGTATTATGCTGCTGATAAGGTCCTGCAAAACCCTGAGCGACATGCTGGGCTTTCTGTTGCTTGGCGCACTGGCAATCGTTGCCGCTATCGCCTATACGGTGGGCAGAAAACCCTACGGCTATCTTGGCCTGGGTGACGTATCGGTGATGATTTTCTTTGGCTGGCTTGGCGTTATCGGCAGCTGGTATCTGCAAACTCACCAATTTAATTTGCTACCACTGCTGCCCGCCACCGGCTGTGGTCTGATGGCAACGGCGGTGCTTAACGCCAACAATATGCGCGATATCGAAAACGATCGCCAAAACGGCAAATTCACCCTGGCAGTTCGCCTCGGTCCACGGCGCGCGCGGCACTATCATGTCCTGCTGCTGGCGGGCGCGATAGCCAGCTTCACGCTGTTTACACTGATGAATAATCCGCAGCCCTTCGGCTGGCTGTTCCTGCTGGCGGTGCCCCTTATCTGGCAGCAGGCGCGTTATGTCATACATGAATCCAGCGCAATGGCAATGCGTCCGCTGTTGGTCAGAACGGTCAAAACGGCGCTGTTGATCAACGTGCTGTTTGCCATTGGACTGCTGTTGAGCTAATCGCGATGTACTTGACCCATCGTAACTTTTAACAATTGATGATTTTGCCAACAGTGACGATTAAGCGATATACTTAAGCTCCCTGTAGCAAACAGACGAAATCCCTATGAAATACGATACCTCAGAACTGTGCGACATCTATCACGAAGACGTGAATGTCGTTGAACCGCTCTTCTCAAACTTTGGTGGCCGCACCTCGTTTGGTGGGCAAATCATTACGGTAAAATGTTTCGAGGACAACGGTCTGCTTTATGATTTGCTGGAGGAAAACGGCCGGGGCCGGATACTGTTGGTCGACGGTGGCGGTTCCGTGCGTCGCGCGCTGGTTGATGCCGCACTGGCAAGGCTGGCAGTACAAAATGAGTGGGAAGGCATCGTGGTCTACGGCTCAGTACGCCAGGTAGACGACCTGGAAGAGCTGGATATCGGCATTCAGGCGATTGCTGCCATTCCTGCCGGTGCTGCCGGAGAAGGGATTGGTGAAAGCGATGTGCGCGTTAATTTCGGTGGCGTTACCTTCTTCTCTGGCGATCATCTCTACGCCGATAACACCGGTATGATCCTGTCAGAAGACCCGCTCGATCTCGAATAACGGATACAAAAACGGGTGCCGCTGGCACCCGCTCTCTGCAGACTCACTTCAATAAAAAGTGAAGTCTTACACTTCTTCCATTTTACCCAGCAGCGCACGCAGGCGATCCTGCCACACATGCTGCTCTTCCTTTAGCTGCTGGTTTTCACGCACCAGCGCTTCGCTATTACCAGCAGCATGTTGAATTTGCTGATTCAGATTTCCGTTCTGTTCTTTAAGCTCTTCGATCTCCATCTGCAACAGCGTGATGGTATCAATCGCCTGCTGCACTTTTGCTTCCAGTTTCTCGAATACTTCAAATGACATATCTATAACCTCTCCTAATCGCAGGGCGCTGATGATGCTAGCCGCAGGGATAAGGAGTGAACCGACATTCCGCGGATAACAACGATTCTTCGATTGTAAGTAGACGCGCATAGCAAGTCCAGCAGCTAAGCCTGTTGGGGTGCAGTCTGTAACAATTTTCAGCGTAGACCTGGTTTGCGTAACATATTCACGCAATAAGGTGGGGCCGAGGTTAATGAATTGCGCATTTCGTTACCGCTTAAACGCGCAGTACAGTGATTTTAAGCACCCTGAAATACGCGAATTCGCTCATTTTTATGACGCAGTACACAACTTTTGATTTCGCTATTTCTCGTTTATGCTCGTTAACGATAAATTCACATCAGCCCTACAAAAGACTTGGGCGGCTCAGGGAATGAGAAAAACGATGATAGTAAACTCTTAACTCGCCTTCAGGAATTTCAACATGAGTCATGCAACAAGCACACTTAAAGGACAATGCATCGCCGAGTTTCTTGGCACCGCGACCATCCTCTTCTTTGGTGCAGGCTGTGTCGCTGCGTTAAAACTCGCTGGTGCCGCTTTTGGCCAGTGGGAAGTCAGCATCGTGTGGGGTGTCGCCGTTGCCATGGCGGTCTACCTCAGCGCGGGCATCTCCGGTGCGCATCTGAATCCTGCTGTCAGTATTGCCCTGTGGTTATTTGCCAATTTTGAAGGACGTAAATTGCTCCCCTACATCATTTCTCAGATAGCCGGCGCGTTCTGCGCGGCTGCGCTGGTGTATGGGCTCTACTACAATTTATTCCTCGACTACGAACAGACTCATCAGCTGGTACGCGGTAGCGTAGAAAGCCTGGATGTCGCTGGCGTGTTCTCAACCTATCCAAACCCGCATATCAGCGTGGGGCAGGCGTTCCTGGTTGAAGCCGTGATTACCGCCGTAATGATGGCGCTGATTATGGCCCTGACCGATGACGGCAACGGTCTTCCACGCGGGCCTCTGGCACCGCTGTTGATCGGTCTGCTGATTGCCGTGATTGGTGCAGCAATGGGCCCGCTGACTGGATTTGCTCTGAACCCGGCGCGTGATTTCGGTCCTAAGCTGTTCGCATCACTCGCAGGCTGGGGCAGCATGGCCTTCACCGGCGGTCGCGATATTCCTTATTTCCTCGTGCCAATCTTCGGACCGATGCTCGGTGCAATCGTTGGCGCATTTGGCTACCGTTCTCTGATTGGCCGCAATCTGCCGGGCCAGACTGCGGTAAAAAAGGATGAAGTGGTGCAACGCGCTGCACAGCGTAAAGCGTAATCCTGCTATACCCGCTTCGGCGGGTATAACTCTCGAACTCATCAGGAAGACATTATGACCGTAGAAAAAAAATATATCGTCGCACTCGACCAGGGAACTACCAGCTCACGTGCGGTAATTCTGGATCATGATTCCAACATCGTTGCCGTGTCGCAGCGCGAATTCCAGCAAATTTATCCGAAAGCGGGCTGGGTTGAGCATGATCCGATGGATATCTGGGCGTCACAAAGTTCAACCCTGGTTGAAGTGTTGGCACACGCGGACATCCGTTCTGATGAGATCGCCGCCATTGGTATCACCAACCAGCGCGAAACCACCATCGTCTGGGATAAAGAAACCGGTAAGCCAATCTATAACGCCATCGTTTGGCAGGACCCGCGTACCGCAGATTACTGTGCAAAACTGAAGAAAGAAGGCCTGGAAGAGTACATCCAGCACACCACCGGTCTGGTGATTAACCCGTACTTCTCCGGGACCAAAGTGAAGTGGATACTCGATCATGTAGAAGGTTCACGTGAGCGTGCCCGCCGTGGCGAGCTGCTGTTCGGCACCGTCGATTCCTGGCTGGTGTGGAAAATGACGCAGGGACGGGTGCACATCACCGACTTCACTAACGCCTCACGCACCATGATGTTTAACATTCACAAGCTGGAGTGGGATCAGCGCATGCTGGACATCCTCGACATCCCGCGTGAAATGCTGCCAGAAGTTAAATCCTCCTCAGAAGTGTACGGCCAGACCAACATCGGTGGTAAAGGCGGTACCCGTATTCCTATCGCCGGTATCGCTGGCGATCAGCAGGCAGCTCTGTACGGTCAGCTTTGCGTGCAGCCGGGTATGGCAAAAAATACCTACGGCACCGGCTGCTTTATGCTGATGAACACCGGTAAAGAAGCGGTGGCCTCAACCCACGGCCTGCTGACCACCATCGCCTGCGGTCCACGCGGCGAAGTAAACTATGCACTGGAAGGTGCCGTATTTATCGGTGGTGCATCCATTCAGTGGCTGCGTGACGAGATGAAGCTGATCAGCGATTCTGCTGATTCAGAATATTTTGCTACCAAGGTGAAGGATTCCAACGGCGTCTATATGGTTCCGGCCTTTACCGGCCTGGGCGCTCCTTATTGGGACCCGTATGCACGCGGCGCGATCTTTGGTCTGACCCGTGGCGCAAATGCCAACCACATTATTCGTGCCACGCTGGAGTCGATCGCCTATCAAACTCGCGACGTGCTGGAAGCGATGCAGAATGACGCCAATACCCGCCTGCAGTCGCTGCGCGTGGACGGCGGTGCCGTTGCCAATAACTTCCTGATGCAGTTCCAGTCGGATATCCTGGGGACCCGCGTTGAGCGCCCGGAAGTCCGTGAAGTGACCGCGCTGGGTGCGGCGTATCTGGCAGGACTGGCGGTAGGCTTCTGGCAGGATCTGGAAGAGGTTCGCGCCAAGTCGGTTATCGAGCGTGAATTCCGCCCTGGCATCGAAACCACCCAGCGTAACGTGCTTTACGCGGGCTGGAAGAAAGCCGTTGCCCGCGCTCAGGCGTGGGAAGATCAGGACAACTAAGGATTTACCCGCCCGCAGTCGCCGACTGCGGGCACCTCCTCCCCTCCCCGCCTGTGATAAACTTCCCGCCTCATCACTTTTCCGAGGCACGTCATGAAACGAGAACTGGCAATTGAATTTTCACGCGTAACCGAAGCGGCGGCGCTGGCTGGCTATAAATGGCTGGGGCGCGGCGATAAAAATGCGGCCGATGGCGCGGCGGTACACGCCATGCGCATTATGATCAACAAGGTGGATATTGACGGTCAGATCGTGATTGGCGAAGGGGAAATTGATGAAGCGCCGATGCTGTACATCAGCGAAAAAGTGGGCAGCGGCAATGGCGATGCAGTGGATATTGCCGTTGATCCGATCGAAGGTACGCGTATGACGGCTCTGGGCCAGGCGAACGCACTGGCGGTGCTGGCGGTCGGCGATAAAGGCACCTTCCTGCATGCCCCCGATATGTATATGGAAAAGCTGGTTGTCGGCCCCGGCGCGAAAGGCGCTATCGACCTGAACCTTCCGCTGGAAGAGAACCTGCAGCGCATTGCTGCCGCGCTCGACAAGCCGCTCAGCGAGCTGACCGTCACGCTGCTGGCCAAGCCGCGCCACGATGCGGTGATTGCCCGCCTCCAGCAGCTTGGTGTACGCGTATTTACCTTCCCGGATGGCGATGTAGCGGCCTCGATTCTTACCTGTATGCCGGACAGTGAAGTGGATGTGATGTACGGTATCGGTGGCGCTCCGGAGGGCGTAATCTCTGCTGCGGTGATCCGCGCGCTGGATGGCGATATGCAGGGCCGTTTACTGGCTCGTCATGAGGTGAAAGGCGATACGGCGGAAAACCGTCGTCTGGGCGAGCAGGAAGTTCAGCGCTGCCATGAAATGGGCATTGATGCCGGGAAAGTATTGCTGCTCGATCAGATGGCGCGCAACGATAACGTGATCTTTTCCGCCACCGGTATCACCAGCGGCGATCTGCTGAAGGGCATCACCCGGAAAGGCAATATGGCTACCACAGAAACGCTGCTGATCCGCGGTAAATCACGCACCATTCGCCGTATCCAGTCCATTCACTATCTCGACCGTAAAGACGACAATCTTCATCCGTTTATTCTGTAATCCACTCGCCGGGGCCAGCCGCTGATTGCTGGCTCCGGCGTTGCTGGTTGAGCGTCAAACGGTCTGCGGCTCCGGACGCTTCGACAACGGCAGCCAGCAGAACAGAATTAACAGCGAAGTCGCAAACATCAACATCCCGAGGCTGAACTGCCCGTTTTGCGGCAGCAGCGCAGAAAGCCAGGCAGTCAGCCCCGATCCCAGATTCTGCAGCCCACCGACCAGCGCTCCGGCGGTGCCCGCCATATAGGGCCAGGGCTCCATCGCTCCGGTTGTGGCCAGCGGAAACAGCATGCCTGCGCCAAAGAAAAACAGCGAGGCGGGCACAATCAGCGTCCACAGATTCATGACGCCCAGCCAGCCAGGGAGCCACATCAGTACGCCTGCCAGCAGGCAGCTGTTCACCGCATACCACATAATGGTGGTGAAGGGCTTATCGCTTTTACCGGCAAACCAGGCGCCAAAAAACGCCGCCGGCAGCGGCAGGATAAACAGCAGACTGACGGCGAAGCTGCTCATTCCCAGAACGCCCCCCATCAATACGCCGCAGCTGGCTTCAAATACCGCAATACCGGCCAGCGCGCCGATAAGAATCACCAGATAGCGTACAAAGCTGCTGTCGGCCAGCAGGGGACGATAGCGTGAAAATAGCGGGCGAGGCTGCACGGTCTGCGGGCGTGTTTCCGGCATCCATCGCAGAATGGCGCCGCTGACCATCAGGCACAGCAGCAGGAGAAACGCAAAGCACGCCTGCCAGCCGAACAGCCGGGTCAGTCCTGCTCCGATCAGGGGAGCGATCAGCGGGCTTATCAGGATACCCATATTCAGCAGGCTGTTGGCATGGCGCAGTGCCCTGCCCTCATACAGATCGCGCGGCATGGTCCGTGCCATTACGCCCGCCACCCCCGTCCCCAGCC
>NZ_JACVTX010000039.1:0-36277 GCF_016624745.1 Erwinia sp. S43
TGTGCCGTCTCAGTGGTTGCGCATTATAGGCAGTTCTCGACGGCTGACAAGGGCTAAATTGCGATAATTTTACCGTTTGCTGCATTCCACAGCAAAACCCCGCCTTATACCTGTTTATGCACAAACTTATCCACATTCTTTATTGAATGACAATTTTGACGAGCAACGCGCAAACGTTTTCGCTACAATGCCCGCGCGTAATGGAAGCCCCTTTCAGGGGCGTTACCTGAAACTTATCTTCCTCTATATAGAGAAGAGAAAGACTAAGCTTCATATAACGCTCTTTATATGCGATCCAAAGCCAAGGGATAAAACCACCATGCAACAACGTCGTCCTGTACGCCGCGCGCTGCTCAGCGTGTCTGACAAAGCCGGTATCCTCGAATTCGCTCAGGCGCTTTCTCAACGTGGCGTAGAGCTGCTCTCCACTGGCGGCACCGCGCGCCTGCTGGCCGATGCTGGCCTGCCCGTAACGGAAGTCTCTGACTACACCGGTTTCCCGGAAATGATGGATGGACGCGTCAAAACGCTGCACCCAAAAGTGCATGGTGGCATTTTAGGACGCCGCGGTCAGGATGATGCCATCATGTCCGAGCACAGCATCTCTCCTATTGATATGGTCGTCGTTAACCTTTACCCGTTCGCCCAGACCGTTGCACGCGAAGGCTGCTCGCTGGAAGATGCGGTAGAGAATATCGATATCGGTGGCCCAACCATGGTGCGCTCCGCTGCCAAGAACCACAAAGACGTGGCGATTGTTGTGAAGAGCAGCGACTATCAGGCTATCGTGGCCGAGCTGGATGCCAACGATAATTCACTGACGCTGGAAACCCGTTTCGATCTGGCTATTAAAGCCTTCGAACACACTGCCGCTTACGACAGCATGATCGCCAACTACTTTGGCAGCCTGGTTCCTGCTTACCATGGTGAGACTAATGCGCCTGCTGGCCGCTTCCCACGTACGCTGAACCTGAACTTCATCAAGAAGCAGGATATGCGCTACGGTGAAAACAGCCATCAGGATGCTGCCTTCTATATAGAAGAGAATGTATCAGAAGCTTCAGTTGCCACCGCACAGCAGGTTCAGGGTAAAGCGCTTTCTTATAACAACATCGCCGACACCGATGCAGCACTGGAATGTGTGAAAGAGTTTGATCAGCCGGCCTGCGTTATCGTCAAACACGCGAACCCGTGCGGCGTGGCGGTAGGTGGATCGATTCTTGATGCCTACGAGCGCGCGTACAAAACCGACCCAACCTCAGCCTTCGGCGGGATCATCGCCTTCAACCGCGAGCTGGATGAAGCCACGGCTCAGGCCATCATCAGCCGTCAGTTTGTGGAAGTGATCATTGCGCCATCTGCCAGCGAAGCCGCCCTGAAGGTGACCGCTGCGAAGCAAAATGTTCGCGTCCTGACCTGCGGCCAGTGGCAGCAGCGCCAGAAAGGCCTGGACTTCAAGCGCGTGAACGGCGGCCTGCTGGTGCAGGATCGCGATCTCGGCATGGTTAATGAGAGCCAGCTGCGCGTGGTCAGCAAACGTCAGCCGAGCGAGCAGGAACTGCGTGATGCGCTGTTCTGCTGGAAAGTGGCAAAATTCGTGAAATCCAATGCCATCGTCTATGCCCGTGACAATATGACTATCGGGATAGGTGCGGGCCAGATGAGCCGCGTTTACTCTGCCAAAATTGCCGGTATCAAAGCCGCTGATGAAGGCCTGGAAGTGAAAGGTTCAGCGATGGCCTCCGATGCCTTCTTCCCGTTCCGCGATGGGATTGATGCTGCTGCCGCAGTGGGTATCACCTGCGTGATCCAGCCGGGTGGTTCTATCCGCGATGACGAAGTAATTGCCGCTGCTGACGAACACGGCATTGCGATGATCTTTACCGACATGCGTCATTTCCGCCATTAATTACGGAGTCTCAAATGAAAATTTTGGTTATTGGTAACGGCGGCCGTGAACATGCGCTTGCCTGGAAAGCCGCTCAGTCACCGCTGGCTGACACCGTATTCGTTGCCCCGGGCAATGCCGGTACCGCACTGGAGCCTGCGCTGCAGAACGTGGCAATCAGCCCAACCGACATTCAGGGCCTGCTGGACTTTGCCCTGAGTGAGAAAATCGATCTGACCATCGTCGGCCCGGAAGCGCCGCTGGTGAAAGGCGTGGTGGATACGTTCCGTGCCGCCGGTCTGAAAATCTTTGGCCCGACTCAGGCCGCTGCACAGCTGGAAGGTTCTAAAGCCTTTACCAAAGATTTCCTGGCCCGTCATCAGATCCCGACTGCGGAATACCAGAACTTTACTGAAGTGGAGCCTGCCCTCGCATATGTGCGTGAGAAAGGTGCGCCAATCGTCATTAAGGCCGATGGCCTGGCGGCGGGTAAAGGTGTGATTGTGGCGATGACGCTACAGGAAGCGGAAGATGCCATTCAGGATATGCTGGCCGGTAACGCTTTCGGTGATGCTGGCCACCGCATTGTGGTGGAAGAGTTCCTTGATGGCGAAGAAGCCAGCTTCATTGTGATGGTTGACGGCGAGAATGTGCTGCCAATGGCCACCAGCCAGGACCATAAACGCGTCGGCGATGCGGACACCGGCCCGAACACCGGCGGTATGGGTGCCTACTCCCCTGCTCCGGTTGTGACCGATGAAATCCACCAGCGCGTAATGGATGAAGTGATCTGGCCAACCGTGCGCGGCATGGCGGGCGAAGGCAACGTCTATACCGGTTTCCTGTATGCCGGTCTGATGATCGATAAAAGCGGCCAGCCGAAAGTCATCGAGTTTAACTGCCGCTTCGGCGATCCGGAAACTCAGCCAATCATGCTGCGCCTGCAGTCGGATCTGGTGGATCTTTGCCTGGCTGCCGTTGACGGTAAACTGGACCAGAAAGATTCCGTCTGGGACCCCCGTCCATCGCTGGGCGTGGTACTGGCTGCCGGCGGCTATCCGGGTGACTATGCAACCGGTGACCAAATCCACGGTTTACCGCTGGAAGAAGTTGCCGACGGTAAAGTGTTCCACGCGGGTACGACGCTGGAAGACGATCTGGTGGTGACCAACGGTGGGCGTGTACTGTGCGTCACCGCGCTGGGTGCAGATGTTGCTGCCGCTCAGAAGCGTGCTTACGAGCTGGCCCAGCCAATCTCATGGAAAGGCAGCTTCTGCCGTAAAGACATTGGCTACCGTGCGATAAATCGTAAGTAAGCCGTCATCTTCAGCTGTTGCGATAAGAAGCGCCCTTCTCGGGCGCTTCTTTTTTAGCGGTTAAAAACTGTATTTAATACCAATCGCCGCTGAAGTATCTGTCCAGCTGTGATCGCCCATCTGATGCCCAATCGTTCCGGTTAGCCTTAGCTGCTGATTGAAATCACCCTCAATACCCAGTTTGGCTTCTGCAATATTCCGCGTGCCTGACTGCGTCACATCTACGCCATCCATCGATACGCTGTTGTTACGTGTGTTGTGAATCCAGTTCGTTTCAATAAACGGTTTGAACTCGCGCCCTGCGCCCTGATCCTGCGATGAATGACCTTTTGCAAAGGCTTTAATACCTAAACGAGAACGTACGTTATTGTCCGTTTTTCCAATGACACGCGTACCATTCTTTTCCGTATGGTTATCGGCAGAAATACCCGACCACGTTATCTGTGCCAGAGGCTGGAGATAAAATCCGCTACGTTCACTCTGGCTCACGGGGATCACATAACCTGTTTCCAGCGAGGTGCTTACCCCATCAGAGTCATAGTGTTCGCGTCTGATATCGTCACCTTTTACCTTATTCTTGAACCAGCTGTACTGAACCAGAGTATCCACATACAGCCCGTGTTCGTCGGTGCCCTCAGCATACCAGGTGCCATACACGCCGGTGGTATAGCCTCGAACATTACCTTTTGCGCGATAGCCGGTAACGCGGGACGTGGTGGTGTTATGGCCGTGTCCGTAACCCGCTAACAGGCCAACGCGCCAGGAACCCGCCGCGCCAACACCGCTGCCGATATCGCCACCCAGCATCGCCGAGTAACGATTATTGTTGGTTTTCAGCTGGCCGCTCTTGTCGTTGGCGTGGGTACGGCCACCAACCTGATTTAACCAAAGAGTCGTATATTTTTTCTCGCCGCTAAGCGGGTCAACATAAAACGTTCCTTGTCTATCACTCAGGCGACTTTCAAAAAGAGTCAGTGCCGCAGCAATGTTTGCACTGTAAGCCCCCCCCTCAGGACGAACGATACGTTCCTTGTTAGCAGGCGGTTCAACCGGCGGATTTACAGGTGGTTCAACCGGTGGGTTAACGGGAGGTTCAACAGGTGGCTCAACCGGCGGATTAACGGGGGGATCGGGCTGTTTCTGGCTGGTCAGATACCAGTTGTTGCTATTCGTATTTCCGCGGACCAGAGAGTAGTCGTAAGCCCCGGCAACGATGCGACCGGACTGATTAAAGGTACCATCCGACTGACCGTCTACGCGGATTAACTCCACGCCTTCAACCGTTTGTGCTCCTTTACCGCCAATGTTATTCACGACAACGTTAGTATCGCCTGAACTATTTCCTTCAATCGATAATCGATCGGAAGGAGAATCATCACCCGCTAATTCAGAATTGAAAACAAGGGTCCCGCCATTCCCGACGTAGTTATTATGGACCGTCAGGACCGAACCTGTTTTATCCGTATCTGAAAGCTGAATAAGACCCGCATTTGTGAGATTGCCAACATCCGAGCTGGCCCCCATGTGCCACAACGATGTTCCGTCAACATCGATTTCTTTGACGTTCTGAGCAGAACCAACAAGCGAAGATTTATTATTTAAATCAACTTTCACTTGAGAATCTTTTGAAGAAATAACGGCCCCATCAAGCGAACTGTTACTAAGATTGTAATTAATCGTTGATGCATCCTGAGCAGAAGTTGAACCATTAAGGACACTGTCACTCACGTTTAAATTAGTCGTCGATCCATCAAGGGTAGCCAAAAACCGACCATTCCCGCTCGATATGGTTGAATTTCCACTCACGGTGATATTCGCTAAGGTGTCTTTGCCAACAACGATAGCGACATTGTTTTCAGTCTTCACCGTTGATGAGTCAATAAGAACGTCATTGTCTTCATAGGTACCTCGAGAACCGTCAAAGTCAGAGTATCCCCGCAGGAAATAAAATCCAAAGCCGTTCTTCGTGGCATTGACAACCGTACCATTTGTAAGACTAAGCTGGCCGCCCTTGGTGACGATACCGTAAACCCCCTGAGATTCAATATTGGTATTATCAAACGAGGCTATTCCGCCAACCAGGTAAGCCCCACTCCCCTCAGAGTTGATGGTGGAGTTTACTACCATTGTTGTCGTCTGGTTCGTATTCTCTACTCGCGAAGCATTGACCAAAATACCGTTCGCTTTATCACCACTATTCTCTACGAACACATTAATTGTAGTGTCCTTTACCAGAAAACCATTTTCATTTTCCCATCCTTTATTAAAAACACCAGCCTCATCCGTCGAATTAATGACCTGGCCGTCAATGACCGTCGAGTACGCGAACGCCAACTCTGGTCCAAAAAGTGCGCCAGAGATGAGTAAACTGATAACTTTTTTTCTGTACATCTTAAATTTCCCTTTTATGAATCAAATCCATCAACCGCGAGGAAGAGTAAAGCTTTCCATTATTTTTTAAATTATCATTTAATGCTGGATATTTAATTTCTTGCGCAAAATAAGGTAAAAACTAGCATTCACCTTAATAATATAAATCATTCATCCTTTTAAGTTAAATTAATACACGCCTTATTAACAAATGGAGACTCGCTACTTTGCATACGAATACGAAGCGCTATCATCAGGAGAGTTATTACTGTTAATACGCTCAATGCAGGAACTAATTTATCTCAGCGGTATTAGTTTATGCTTTTGATGATCTGAAAAAATTGAGAATGGACAAGTACAGGGTAAAATTATCGAATCGAAGATAATAATATCAGAATGCAGGGCCGGAAGAATTTATTCGAATGACTCAAATACCCTCTCAGAAATCCGCCTCTTTGGGTTCACTCTGGCAAAGATCCTCCTGGCTGGCCAGTAGTAGTTGGACTCCCTCCGGAGCCTGTAGCCATGCGACGTTAAGCGGCTCGGAAGGCGCAGATGCCCGCTGCCTGGCAATCTGTTCCAGCTCCATTTCATCGAACTCTGGCCGTAGCTGATTGCCCTGACAGCTGGCGACCTCTCCACCGGGCAACCAACGCCCCTGGATCAGCATCACCCGCCCGTTCCGCAAATCGTTGCTAATCTTCAGCATGCGCTGCGCGTCAAACTGATAAAGCGCCACTTCATCCGCAGATAAAGGTTCCCGATGCCCGGCCAGCTGTCGCTGCATAAAGCTTAAAGCACCATCATGATCAAAACGTAGCGTCACATCATCAGGTTGCTTACCTGAAACATGGCGTTCAATCGCCACCGGCTTGCCATTCAGCCACTGATAATCCGTCGTTTCCGTTGCACCACCGCTGAAGGGTGTAAAAACGGTCATCATGTGGGAGATCTCTGCCTGACTGTCTTTTCGCCAAATTCGTACGGCACCACGATCGGCAAGATAGCCGCTGGCGGTAAAATCGGGCAGATCGGAACGCGAACTGCAGCCAGCTAGCAGCAGCAGAATAGTGAGAATGGAGATACGGTTGGGAAGCGTCAGTTTCATGATAAAAGAATATCACATGACCGCAGCGGCAGTAGGAAAGCAGCCAGAAGATTTACGTCAGATAAACAAAAGGGGCGAATACGCCCCCCTGTTTAAACTCTTCACCGTCAGACGATTACTTAACAGCGTCTTTCAGTGCTTTACCAGAAACGAATGCTGGTACGTTTGCAGCAGCAATTTTGATTTCTTTGCCAGTCTGCGGGTTGCGGCCAGTACGCTCAGCACGGTGGTTAACTTTAAAGGTACCAAAACCAACCAGTTGTACAGCATCACCTTCTTTCAGAGACTCAGTAATCGCAGCCAGAGTGGATTCCAGTGCAGCTTTAGCCTGGGTCTTAGACAGGTCCGCTTTGTCCGCAATTACATCAATCAGTTGAGTCTTGTTCATAAGTTATCCTTACAGTGTATTTATCGCTTGCTAAGCACCAGGTGCGAGGGGAAAAACCAGATTCTGGCACTCTCCAGCCTACACGCACCGATAGCCACATTTTTCAGCCCCCCAAATGTAGACCAGAGTGGGGGCGAATGTGAAGCCCAAAGGCTCTACAAATCTGGCCTGAAGTCACGTTTTGTGGCCTTATTGATGAAAATCTATCCCGATATTACTGATTCCGGATTCACGCAGGTCGGATCGCAGCCCTTTGATCAGCTCGATGTCCCTCTCCTCGCAGGCTGCCAGCAGGCGGAAAATCTCCCACTGGATGTCCCATTCCTCTTCAACCGCGGGGTTAGCCTTCAGTTCTTCTTCGGTCATTTCACGTCCGGCCTGTGTCATTTCCAACATGGCGACGGTGGTGATTGACGTTTCGCTGACGGCAATAGCATGTGCCAGGGTTTCGCCACTCAAGCGAGAATGGATCAGCTCACTGAGCGCGACACAGGCATCGATTGCCGGATAAACACCGTACAGATCGTAATCGTCAGCGGAAGGGATAGCCTCTTCCAGTTTTTCCAGCTGGCTGTCGAAGTTGACCTTCGCATCCTTCACCACCAGGGTTTCCCACAGCAAATCCAGAATGCGGCGATACAGCTGCCCATCGCCGAAACCGGTCTGCTGGCAAAATGCACGGTAGTTAGGGGCCATCCGCTCACACAGGCAGGCCATAAAAGTCACATGCTGCCAGCTTTCCAGCTTTTCCAGCCGTAAATGAATTGGGTTACGTAACATATCAGGGTCTCAGAATTAACGCGCTGCGGGGAGTGTACCTGAAAAGCACCACGGCATCACGGTTAACCCTGAGGGAGAGAGGTAAAAGCCCGACGCCGTGACGCAACGGCATCCGCCCAGCGCGTTGGCTCCGGCAGTCGATAACCCTGCAAGCAGTTTTCCACCCACTTAAGAGCGGTAGCCTGGCTGACACGATGTCCGGTGGAGATAAACAGCGGGTTACAGCGCGCTTTACTGCGCAATACCCAGCCAAGCTGCTGGCCTTTATCCATCAGCGGCTGGCAGCTGCCGGGTTCAGCATCCGGCGGCGTAAATGCGCCACACAGCCGCTTTTTCGCCACGCCAATCGTCGGGACGTCCACCAGCAGGCCGAAGTGGCTTGCCACACCCAGCCGCCTTGGATGAGCGATGCCGTGGCCATCTACCAGTAACAGGTCGGGACGATGAGCAAGCTGCTGCCAGGCGGCCTGCAGTGCAGGAGTTTCACGGAAGGAAAGAAAACCGGGAATGTAGGGCATGGTGGTGGCTATACGCGCCACCTGATGCTCAATCAGCCGCAGTGAAGGGTATTCCAGTATGACCAGGGCGGCACGGGTAACCTCTCCGCCCTGCTCAAAGCCGACATCCGCGCCACCTATCAGTCGCGGAGGCATGACGTCAAAATCATCCTGAAGGATAACGTCAGCTGCGAGAGCACGCTGCTGGTCACGCAATACGGCTATGTCCATTTTTTACTCCTGGTGATAAGGGCGCGAAAGTTTGTGCACCGCCTCCACAAAAGCGCCCGCATGCTCTGGCGGTACATCCTGATGAATTCCGTGACCCAGGTTGAACACGTGTCCGGTTCCCTGGCCATAGCCCTCGAGAATACCTGCCACTTCCTGCTCGATCCGTGCAGGAGGTGCGTAAAGGATGGAAGGGTCCATATTTCCCTGCAGTGCCACTTTATCCCCCACGCGGCGACGGGCATCGGCGATATCCGTAGTCCAGTCCAGACCCAGCGCATCACAGCCGGTTGCTGCCATCTCTTCCAGCCACTGACCGCCACCTTTCGTAAACAGCGTTACCGGAACGCGGCGACCGTCATTCTCATGCAGCAGGCCATCGACGATCTTGTGCATGTAATAGAGCGAGAACTCGCGATAGTCGCGGCCCGTCAGTACACCGCCCCAGGTATCGAAGATCATCACCGACTGTGCACCCGCGCGAATTTGGGCGTTTAAGTAAAGGGTTACGCTATCAGCAAGTTTGTCGAGCATCAGGTGCAGAGTCTGTGGTTCGGCATACATCATCTTTTTGAGCTTGGTAAATGCTTTACTGCTGCCGCCTTCCACCATATAGGTCGCCAACGTCCAGGGACTGCCGGAGAAACCGATTAATGGCACTTCGCCGTTTAGATTCTTGCGAATCGTTCGCACGGCATTCATCACATAGCCCAGTTCCTGTTCAGGATCGGGGATCGGCAGCTTCTCAACATCGGCACGGCACGTTATTGGCTGCGAGAAACGAGGACCTTCACCCGTTTCAAAGTAGAGGCCCAGCCCCATCGCATCAGGGATCGTCAGAATATCGGAGAACAGAATTGCCGCATCAAGCGCATAGCGCCGCAGAGGCTGCAGCGTGACTTCACAGGCCAGCTCGGCGTTTTTACACAGCGACATGAAGTCACCGGCGACGGCACGCGTGGCTTTATACTCCGGCAAGTAGCGTCCGGCCTGGCGCATCATCCATACGGGGGTAATATCAACAGGCTGGCGCAGCAGGGCGCGCAGATAACGATCGTTCTTCAGTTCACTCATCACAGGGCTCTCTACTCCAAATAAGCCTGTAGTGTACCATTTATCAAGATTGACTGTGCCCGGTAGCCCGATAATTTGAAGGGATCGCAAAATTTCCCTGCCTGTACGCATATAAATATCAAGGCAGGGGCGGAACCGGGCCTGAAATGGGGCACCTCGTGCTACTTCTTAGCCTGCATCTGATTACTTTTTGCAGCACCACCTTCAACAGAAACCAGTGAAGGCGCACGTTCAGGATCTGGGCTATTTGAATTTTTTGCTTTTTTATCTTTTATTTCAGCGGTTTCTTCAACCCAATGAGAGTTACCAATAAATACGCCACCTTTCTCAATTGAGAATTCACTAGCATAAACATCGCCTTCTATTCTTCCTCGCGACATTATCACTACCGTTTTCGCGTAGCAGCATCCTTTTAACAGACCGTTTACGATCAGCTTTAAGGATGTGACTTTCCCAACGACTTTTCCTTCCTTACCGATCTGCGTGACTTTTTTACTGGTTACATCACCCTCAACTTCACCGCTAATGGTAATGTTATTTTCATTAGTAATTTCACCGCGTAGCATTGTTCCGGGTGAAATAGTTGTTTCCTTAATATTATTACTTTCCGCTGATGGGTCCATGCTGATGCTCTCACTCATTGTACTGGCGGACGAATCCTGTCCTTTTGTCGTTTTAACTTCTTCTTTCTTACTGAAATTAAACATATTTATAATCACTCTATTAACGCGTAGATATGTCGACAGACTCAGCAGGACAAGGCATCCCATACCGCCAAGGAAAATCAGCATTGAAATTCTGTGCGATAGCAAAAAAGCGATAATGCTACCGATCCAGAAAATCCAGATCCCCCAAAGATAATATTGCGTTCTGTTCTTAAACATACCTACATCCAACCTACATATGAATCACCTTGATGAATTGTCGCCCGACCGCATCACTAATGGCTGCATACGGATCGGCAACTTCGCTTTCAAAGGATTTAATAAGATATATTAGGAAATAGCACTCTGAGTTAAATAAAGACTATTTCTTTCATCGGGAATTTAAAGCGAAAAACGGAGTCAATTGAAAACTATTCCTTGTTACGAGCTTAAAATCTTCCACGCAGTGAATCATATTAGAATTCACCGCAGAGATAAACCTAAAGGTCCTTATATCTGGACAGCAGTCAATCCCCCGGCCGCACCAAACGGCAAACCAGGGGAAACAGAGTGGGAAGTACTAATGCATCAAATTGTTAATCAGTCGTGAATTTCACTCATCATCAGCACGGCATAATGCCACTGTATCCTCGATTAAACGTCGTGCGATAGTGCCTGCTGGCGGCAACAGCGGTAAAGCATCATACCGATACCAACACGCATCCAGCAGTTCTTTAGGATCAATGTTGATTTCGCCCGCATCATAGTCGGCCATAAAGGCCATCATCAGCGACTGTGGAAATGGCCACGGCTGAGATGAAACATATCGCAGATTTTTAACCTTAATTGCCGCCTCTTCCATCACTTCGCGCGCTACCGTCTGCTCCAGCGTCTCACCGACTTCAGCAAAGCCCGCTAGCACGGTATAAATGCCGTTACGATGGCGGGTATGCTGGGCCAGCAGGATCTTATCTTCACGGCGAATGGCAACAATGATACAGGGAGCAATTTGCGGATAGTAACGCTGCCGACAGTGGCTGCACAGGCAGGCCCATTCGGTTTTGCTATGACGCATCTCGTGGCCGCAATAGCCACACCAGCGGTGCGACCGGTAAAACTCTGCCAACTGTATACCCCGACCAGCCAGCTGGAATAAACCGGTCTCCTGATCGAGTAGCTGACGCAGCGATCCGGTATCACGCGTGCGGTTTTCGCAGATCAACCACACCGTTTCCCCCTGCCATTCGCCGATAGGCGATCCTTTTGATCCCGTCAAGCCGAATGATTCGGCAGATCCTCGAGGAATTTCGCCTTTTGGTAACCAAATTTTATGTTCGTGGCTGACAACCCACCAGCCAGTGTCTACGCTTGATATTTGACGTTCCATAACTTGCTTATCATCCTCAGCTCAAAGACTGGTTTGAGGTCAGGCATTAAAAATAAAACTCACGGAGATGAACATGCTTAACCAGTTAGAAAATCTGGCCGCGCGGGTTGGCGGCTGTAGTGAACTGGTCGATTTCTGTTTACACGCCCGTAAGCAGCTGCTGATTGCCTATTATCAAATGGCCGGTTTAAAGCCTAACAAGGAATCGTTGACGGCGCTCGATGAAAATGCGCTGGATAATTTTTGCCAGAATCTGGTGGACTATCTCTCTACCGGCCATTTCACGGCTTACGAACGTTTCATTAAAGAGCTGGAAGGAACGGAACAGCTGGCGCAGGCGGCATTAATTTATCCATCCTTACGTGCCAATACCGACCACATTATGCAGATTTATGATACGTATCTGGAAAAGGCCATCGAAACAGATGATGCGGTAGATTTCCAGCAAACGCTTTCCCTGGTCGGCGAAGTGCTGGCTGAACGTTTCGTGCTGGAAGATAAATTTATCAAGCTGGCTCTGGAAAAAGTTGCTGAAAATCAGATAACTAAAGATGTAGCGCCTCTTGCGCCTTCCGCCTGATTCGTTATCAGATTGTGAATTACTTGTAGTTTCCAATTAGCCCCTTTATGCTGAAGGGGCTATTTAGTTTGAGCAAAAAACGTTTTGTTCTGACTTAAAACTGATTTTCTGACAACAAAGTCTGAAAATCAGAGAGTATTTCTTGTCGGAGTGCCCCATGGGGCTGAGACCGTTAATTCGGGATCCGCGGAACCTGTTCAGGTTAACACCTGCGAAGGGAACAAGAGTAAAATCGTCTGCGATGATGCGAAATAAAATGTTTCACATCGTTCAAATTACTCCCGCCTCCAGGCAAGCAACTTTCCCTAATATTTCAGGAATTTGCTATGTCTACCGTTGAAAAACTTCTCGTTGAGAAAAAAACCAATCGCCGTGAGCAGCGCGCTGAAGCTCAGCAGTTTATCGATTCTCTGCAAGGCACGGCCTTCCCCAATTCAAAACGTATTTATCTGACCGGCTCCCGGGACGATATCCGCGTGCCAATGCGCGAAATCCAGCTTAGTCCAACCGTGATTGGGGGCAGCAAAGATAACCCGACGCTGGAAGAGAATGAGCCGGTGCCTGTGTACGACACGGCTGGCCCCTACGGCGATCCGGCAGCGGCTATCGATGTGCATCGCGGCATCGACAAGTTGCGCAGCACATGGATTCACCAGCGTGCCGATACGGAAGAAATTACTGAACTCAGCTCGGTCTACACCCAACAGCGGCTGGCCGATGAAGGCCTGGATCATCTGCGTTTCGAGAACCTTCCTCGTCCACGCCGCGCACTGGCAGGCCGCTGCGTTACTCAAATGCATTACGCGCGCCTGGGCGTGATCACCCCGGAAATGGAATATATCGCCATCCGCGAGAATATGGGCCGTGAACGTATTCGCGGTGAAATCCTTCTGCAACAGCATCCGGGCAACAGCTTCGGCGCCAGCCTGCCTGAAAATATCAGCGCAGAGTTTGTGCGCCAGGAAGTCGCCGCCGGGCGGGCGATCATTCCGGCCAATATTAACCATCCGGAATCAGAACCGATGATCATTGGGCGTAACTTCCTGGTGAAGATCAACGCCAATATCGGCAACTCCGCGGTCAGCTCTTCGATTGAGGAGGAAGTTGAAAAACTGGTGTGGTCTGCACGCTGGGGCGCCGACACGGTGATGGATCTTTCTACCGGTCGCTATATCCATGAAACGCGTGAATGGATACTGCGTAACAGCCCTGTACCGATTGGCACCGTGCCAATCTACCAGGCGCTGGAGAAGGTTAATGGCGTAGCAGAAGATCTTAACTGGGAAATTTTCCGCGATACGCTGCTGGAACAGGCAGAGCAAGGCGTTGACTACTTCACCATTCATGCCGGCGTGTTGCTGCGTTACGTACCGATGACCGCTAAAAGGCTGACCGGCATTGTTTCGCGCGGCGGGTCGATCATGGCGAAATGGTGCCTGTCGCACCATAAAGAGAGCTTCCTCTACCTGCATTTCCGCGAGATTTGTGAAATCTGCGCCGCCTATGATGTTTCACTCTCACTCGGGGACGGCCTGCGCCCGGGTTCGATTCAGGATGCTAACGACGAAGCGCAGTTCTCCGAACTACATACGCTGGGAGAGCTAACCAAAATTGCCTGGGAATATGATGTGCAGGTGATGATTGAGGGACCCGGGCACGTGCCAATGCAGATGATCCGCCGTAATATGACCGAGCAGCTGGAACATTGCCATGAAGCACCATTTTATACGCTCGGCCCGCTGACCACCGACATCGCTCCCGGCTATGACCACTTTACGTCCGGGATTGGTGCAGCGATGATCGGTTGGTTTGGCTGCGCGATGCTGTGCTATGTGACGCCGAAAGAGCATCTTGGATTGCCTAACAAAGAAGATGTTAAACAGGGGCTGATTACCTATAAGATCGCCGCGCATGCCGCCGATCTCGCAAAAGGCCATCCCGGCGCGCAGATCCGTGATAATGCGATGTCGAAGGCGCGCTTTGAATTTCGCTGGGAAGATCAGTTTAATCTTGCCCTCGATCCGCATACCGCCCGTGCCTATCATGATGAAACCCTGCCGCAGGAATCCGGTAAGGTGGCGCACTTCTGCTCAATGTGCGGGCCGAAGTTCTGTTCAATGAAGATTACCCAGGAAGTGCGAGAGTACGCCGCGCGCCAGCAAGCCCAGGCCATGCCGATTGAAATAGGTATGGCGCAGATGTCTGATGAATTCCGCAATCGCGGCGGTGAACTGTATCACCGCGCCGATGCGCTTAAAACCGAGGAAAATGTATGAGTCGTGGTCCTTTTCCCGCTACCGACGCCCGGCTTGGGCTTTATCCGGTGGTGGAAACCGTTGAGTGGATTGTCCGCCTGCTGGATTTTGGTGTGCGCACTATACAACTGCGCATTAAAGATCGTCAGGATGATGAAGTAGAGCAGCAGATCGCTGAAGCGATTGCCCTCGGCAAACGTTACCAGGCAAGGTTGTTTATCAATGACTACTGGCGTCTGGCGATCAAATATCAGGCGTATGGTGTTCATCTGGGTCAGGAAGACCTGGATATCGCCGACCTTGATGCGATTCACGCTGCAGGACTGCGGCTGGGACTGTCTACTCACGATGATGCCGAGCTGGATCGGGCGCTGGCCGTAGAACCGTCCTACATCGCTTTGGGCCACGTTTTTCCAACGCAGACCAAAGATATGCCTTCTGCGCCACAGGGGTTAGCGGAACTGGCTCGGCATATTCAACGCCTGCAGGGTGTCTCTACTGTCGCTATTGGCGGTATCAGCATCGATCGCGTCCCGGCCGTGCTGGCAACCGGTGTCGGCAGCGTGGCCGTGGTCAGTGCCATCACCAAAGCGGAAGACTGGCAGGCGGCAACTCGCCAGCTGCTGGATCTGATTGAATCCCCGGAAGGCGCTGCACAATAAAATGTAATGTGTCGTAACGCCGGCAAACTGTCATGAAGCAACGCCGCAGACTCAGTCTCTGCGGCTTTTCACCTCTGTATACCCCGCTATAGTGGCGGGGCTGACGACAGTTTCGCCGTCAGCCAGGGTCAGCGCTGTTCCTTCCCGCTGGCCCTGCCTTCTCCCCGATCGTTACTGGCCGTAGCCAGCTCATATACCGGTGAGCAGGATTGCATGGCCCGCTCTACGGCAGCACCAAGAATCGCCAGCGCCCGCTCGGTTTTATCCGTACAGGTTTGGGCATAGCTCAACCGCAGGCAGTTGCGATACTTACCCGAAGCGGAAAACAACGAACCGACGGCGATTTGGATTTTTGAATCCCGCAGTTCAGCATTGAGCCAGTGTGAATCAAACGCTTCCGGTAACTCAACCCAGATCAGGAAACCACCCTGGGGACGGGTGACACAAATACCGCAGGGAAAATGCTGACGTACCAGGCGAGTAAATATCTCCAGGTTTCGCTGATAGGTGATGCGCATCCGCCGCAGGTGCGGCTGGTAGTAGCCCTGGCTTATAAATCCGGCGACGGCCATCTGCGTCAGCGTTGTTGTTGACCCGGTAACGATGTATTTCATATGCAGTACCCGGTCAAAATAGCGCCCCGGTACCACCCAGCCTACCCGTAGTCCCGGGGCCAGTATTTTTGAGAACGAGCTGCAGAGTAGCACCCGTCCGTCGGTATCCAGCGACTTGATGGTTATCGGGCGCGGGTAGTCAAAGGCCAGCTCACCGTAAACATCATCCTCAATGATTGCTGCGTCAAAACGCTGTGCCAGCGTGACCAGTGCGCGCTTGCGGTGCTCCGGCATAATAAATCCCAGTGGGTTATTACAGTTTGGCACCACCACCACGGTCTTGATCGGCCATTGTTCAAAGGCCAGCTCCAGTGCTTCAAGGCTGATGCCCGTTGAAGAGTCAGTGGGGATCTCTATCGCACGGATGCCAAATCCACGCAGGGTTTGCATGATGCCGTGAAAGGTCGGCGATTCAACGGCGATGATATCGCCATGCTGACAGACCGCCCGTATCGATATCGACAGGGCTTCATGGCAGCCGGTAGTAATCACGATGTCATCCGCGCCCAGCTGGCAGCCGCTGTCGATCATCAGGCGTGCAATCTGTTCACGCAGCTCCGGAAGACCATACAGCGTGTCATAGCCCAACAGGCGTTCATCCTGCTGTTGTGCAACCCGGCTTATGGCTTTCCATAACGGTTTCAGCGTTGGCTGCCCAACGTCCGGCATGCCACTACCCAGTTGAAGGGTTTGCTCATCGGAACGAGCTTCAAGCAGATGCAATACGGCATCCCACTGGGTGATCTCAACCGGCCGCTGTACCGGGCGGGTAATCGCCGGAACCGGCGGTGCTGCTTTGCGCGGGGTAACAAAATATCCCGAACGAGACTGGGGGGTGATCAGCTGCCTTTCTTCCAGCAGGTAGTAGGCCTGCTGCACCGTGCTGATGCTGACACCATGTTCGCTGCTCAGGGTGCGTACTGACGGAAGCCGTTCTCCTGCCTGATAAAGGCCTTGCTCGATACGCTGGGCCAACAGATCGGCCAGATATTGGTAACGCGTCATTGTATCCCCCTTATCGCCACTTCTGGATGAAAACCAGTACAGATTAGCGTCTTTATGACCATTCAGTCAGCGTATCACGCCATCTGTATGTCAATAAAACATTATTTCTGCATCTGTATCATTGATGTCATCCGCGACAAAATAGCATTCAGACACCGGGCATTGAGGGGCAGATGATGGAGTTTCATGAAAACAGAGCAGCAAAACCGTTCAGTTGGGGTTTGATCAAAGCGATCTTCATTATTCCTTATCACCACTGGCAGCGGCAGCGCATGCGGGCATGTACCAGAAAAATTCTCTCCCAGCTGAGCGATGCGCAGCTGAAGGATATCGGGCTGACCTGCCATGATGTCCGGCACTATAAGTGATGTGGCTTGGGCGGATTGCGCGCCCGCGGCAACGGAGACGTCCTGCCTCCGTTGCTATTTTTTTTATTACCCAGGATAGTGGCCCACGGGATCGCCGTCTGCATGGCATTGCATAACGGCTCAATGCTGTGACACAGATGAAAAACTGCCATCGCAGCAGGAAGACAGGCAGCTGTAGCTGACCAGACTCTACGCTTTCCCACCATACTTCCCACTGCCATATCGACCGCATTCGGCAATACGCTAATCGCGAACCAGGAAGCACAGGGTTGCCGCTTTCAGATCCACATTCAAATCATCGTCATATCCCTGTCGACTTTTTATGGGCAAAAAAAAACCTCGCCGAAGCGAGGTTTTTTACTATGCCACAGGTGGTTGACGATTAATCGTCATTACCACCCAGACCTGCGTTCAGCAGTTCTGCCAGGCTGGCAGACGCTTCATCAGCAGTCACCTGAGGTACAACTGGTGCTTCACCAGCTGCACGGCGGCGCATACGATCCTGATGATAAGCGTAACCAGTACCGGCTGGGATCAGACGGCCTACAATTACGTTCTCTTTCAGGCCGCGCAGTTCGTCACGTTTGCCCGCAACGGCTGCTTCGGTCAGTACGCGCGTAGTTTCCTGGAACGAGGCCGCAGAAATGAAGGACTCGGTTGCCAGAGACGCCTTGGTGATACCCAGCAGGTCGCGTGCAAATGTTGCAGCGATTTTGCCGTTGGATTCCAGCTCGCGGTTAGAGATCTTAACGCGAGAGAATTCAACCTGCTCACCGTCGAGGAAGTCGGAGCTTCCTGCGCTCTCGATAGTTGCTTTACGCAGCATCTGACGAACGATGACTTCGATGTGCTTATCGTTAATCTTAACGCCCTGCAGACGGTAAACTTCCTGCACTTCGTTAGTGATGTAACGGGTAACCGCATGAACGCCACGCAGACGCAGAATGTCATGTGGAGACTCTGGGCCATCGGAAACAACGTCACCGCGCTCAACACGTTCACCTTCGAACACGTTCAGCTGACGCCATTTCGGAATCATCTCTTCGTACGGATCGCTACCATCGATTGGCGTGATCACCAGACGACGCTTACCTTTGGTTTCTTTACCGAACGAGATGATGCCGCTGATCTCAGCCAGGATTGCCGGCTCTTTCGGACGACGGGCTTCGAACAGGTCAGCAACGCGTGGCAGACCACCGGTGATGTCCTTGGTACCGCCTGATTCCTGAGGAACACGCGCCAGGGTGTCACCTGAACTGATCTTGATGCCATCTTCCAGCTGAACAATCGCTTTACCCGGCAGGAAGTACTGAGCTGGCATATCAGAGCCAGGGATCATTACGTCGTTACCGTTAGCATCAACGATCTTCAGTGCCGGACGCAGATCCTTACCACCAGCAGTACGTTCCGCACTGTCCAGGATAACCAGAGAGGACAGACCGGTCAGGTCATCCGTCTGGCGGGTAATGGTCTGGCCATCAATCATGTCGGTGAAGCGAATGAAACCGCTCACTTCGGTGATTACCGGCATGGTATGTGGATCCCAGTTTGCTACGGTCTCGCCCGCTGCAACCTGCTCGCCGTCACCTTTAGCCATGGTAGAACCGTAAGGAACTTTATAGCTCTCTTTAGTACGACCGAATTCATCGATCATTTTCAGCTCGGTATTACGAGAAGTAATTACCAGCTTGCCAGCGGAGTTGGTTACCGACTTAGCGTTAGAGAGTTTAATGGTACCTTTGTTCTTAACCTGGATGCTGGATTCAGCAGCCGCACGAGATGCCGCACCACCGATGTGGAAGGTACGCATCGTCAGCTGTGTACCCGGCTCACCGATTGACTGTGCAGCGATGACACCGATCGCTTCACCTTTGTTGATGATGTGGCCACGCGCCAGGTCACGACCGTAGCAGTGAGCACACACGCCGAAGTCGGTTTCGCAGCTTACTACGGAACGCACTTTCAGGCTGTCAACAGAGTGTTCTTCGAGGATGTCACACTGCGCTTCATGCAGCAGCGTGTTACGCGGCAGCAGGATATCAGCAGTACCCGGCTTGAGAACGTCTTCTGCGGTCACACGACCCAGAACGCGCTCACGCAGCGGCTCTTTAACATCACCACCCTCGATAACCGGGGTCATCATGATACCTTCGTGGGTACCACAATCGTCTTCGGTAACGACCAGATCCTGCGCCACGTCTACCAGACGACGAGTCAGGTAACCGGAGTTCGCAGTTTTCAGTGCGGTATCCGCCAGACCTTTACGAGCACCGTGAGTAGAGATGAAGTACTGGAGTACGTTCAGACCTTCACGGAAGTTCGCGGTGATTGGCGTTTCGATGATTGAGCCATCTGGCTTAGCCATCAGACCACGCATACCGGCAAGCTGACGAATCTGTGCAGCAGAACCACGCGCACCGGAGTCGGCCATCATAAAGATGCTGTTGAAGGAAACCTGGCGCTCTTCTTCACCGTCACGGTTAATCACGGTTTCGGTAGACAGGTTTTCCATCATCGCTTTCGCAACGCGTTCGTTGGCCGCAGCCCAGATATCGATCACTTTGTTATAGCGTTCGCCAGCGGTAACCAGACCAGACTGGAACTGCTGCTGGATTTCAGCCACTTCAGCTTCCGCTTCGGTGATGATTTCCACTTTCTTCTCTGGGATAACCATGTCGTCGATACCAACAGACGCACCTGAACGTGCCGCATAGGCAAAGCCGGTGTACATAGTCTGGTCAGCAAAGATAACCGTTGGCTTCAGGCCCAGGATGCGGTAACAGGTGTTCAGCATCTTGGAGATCGCTTTCTTACCCAGCGCCTGGTTGACGATAGAGTAAGGCAGACCTTTCGGCACGATCATCCACAGGATGGCACGACCGATGGTTGTATCGATCAGGCTGGTTTTTGCAACCCATTCGCCCTGCTCGTTCTTCTCATGTTCGGTAATACGTACCTTAACGCGAGCGTGCAGAGACGCGAGGCCAGCGCGATAAATACGCTCGGCTTCTTTTGGACCAGTCAGCACCATGCCTTCGCCTTTGGCGTTAACACAGTCACGGGTCATGTAGTACAGACCCAGTACAACGTCCTGAGAAGGAACGATGATTGGTTCACCGTTCGCTGGGGACAGGATGTTGTTGGTAGACATCATCAGCGCACGTGCTTCCAGCTGGGCTTCCAGCGTCAGCGGTACGTGAACAGCCATCTGGTCACCATCGAAGTCGGCGTTATATGCCGCACAAACCAGCGGGTGCAGCTGAATAGCTTTACCTTCGATCAGTACTGGCTCAAACGCCTGGATGCCCAGACGGTGCAGGGTTGGTGCACGGTTCAGCAGGACCGGGTGTTCGCGGATAACTTCGTCCAGGATATCCCAAACGACAGCTTCTTCACGCTCAACCATTTTCTTAGCGGCTTTGATGGTGGTAGCAAGACCACGCAGTTCAAGCTTGCCGTAGATAAACGGTTTGAACAGCTCCAGTGCCATTTTCTTCGGCAGACCGCACTGATGCAGGCGCAGGTATGGACCTACGGTGATTACAGAACGGCCTGAGTAGTCAACACGCTTACCGAGCAGGTTCTGACGGAAACGACCCTGCTTACCTTTGATCATGTCAGCCAAAGATTTCAGAGGACGTTTGTTAGAACCGGTGATCGCACGACCGCGACGGCCGTTATCCAGCAGCGCATCTACCGCTTCCTGCAGCATACGTTTTTCGTTACGTACGATGATGTCAGGTGCAGCCAGATCCAGCAGGCGCTTCAGACGGTTGTTACGGTTGATAACGCGACGATACAGATCGTTCAGATCTGAAGTTGCGAAACGACCGCCGTCCAGCGGTACCAGCGGACGCAGATCCGGTGGCAGTACAGGCAGCACGGTCAGGATCATCCACTCTGGCTTGTTACCAGACTGTACGAACGCTTCCAGCAGCTTGATACGCTTGGTCAGCTTTTTACGTTTGGTTTCGGAGTTAGTCTCGTTCAGCTCTTCACGCAGCTGCTCGCACTCTTGCTCCAGATCCATGTTCTTCAACAGGGCCTGGATCGCTTCCGCACCCATTTTCGCGTCGAATTCATCACCAAACTCTTCCAGCGCGTCAAGATACTGCTCTTCAGTCAGGATCTGGCGCTTTTCGAGATTGGTCATGCCGCCTTCAACAACGACGTAAGATTCGAAGTACAGAACACGTTCGATATCACGCAGTGGCATATCCAGCAGTAAACCGATGCGGGATGGCAGCGATTTCAGGAACCAGATGTGCGCAGTTGGAGAAGCCAGCTCAATGTGGCCCATGCGCTCACGGCGGACTTTGGTCTGTGTAACTTCAACGCCACACTTCTCACAGATCACACCACGGTGTTTCAGGCGCTTGTACTTACCGCACAGGCACTCGTAGTCTTTTACCGGCCCGAAAATACGCGCACAGAAAAGCCCGTCACGTTCTGGTTTGAACGTACGGTAGTTGATGGTTTCCGGCTTTTTAACTTCGCCGAAAGACCAGGAACGGATCATGTCTGGCGAGGCCAGAGCGATCTTGATCGCATCAAACTCTTCGGTCTTAGTTTGCGCTTTCAGAAACTTAAGTAAGTCTTTCACGGATTAGCTCCCGTCGGAGTGAGACTTCTCAGGGATGCCCTGCCGCAGCAGGGCACCCTGTAACCAGTACAGCAGATGCGAATAACCTCAGGGGTTACTCGTCTTCGAGCTCGATGTTAATACCCAGCGAGCGAATCTCTTTCAACAGTACGTTGAAGGATTCTGGCATGCCCGGTTCCATCTGATGGTTGCCGTCGACGATGTTTTTGTACATCTTCGTACGACCGTTCACGTCATCAGACTTAACGGTAAGCATTTCCTGCAGGGTATAGGCTGCGCCGTATGCTTCCAGCGCCCACACTTCCATCTCACCGAAGCGCTGACCACCGAACTGAGCCTTACCACCCAGCGGCTGCTGAGTAACCAGGCTGTAAGAACCGGTAGAACGTGCATGCATTTTGTCATCAACCAGGTGGTTCAGCTTCAGCATGTACATATAGCCAACGGTAACCTGACGCTCGAACTGTTCGCCGGTACGACCATCGAACAGGGTAATCTGACCGGAAGAAGGCAGGCCGCCGAGCTGCAGCAGCTCTTTGATCTCGCTCTCTTTCGCGCCGTCAAACACTGGCGTTGCGATTGGCATACCTTTTTTCAGGTTCTCTGCCAGACGCAGCACTTCGTCGTCGGTGAAGGTGTTCAGGTCAACTTTCTGGCGTACATCAGTACCCAGATCGTAAGCACGCTGAATAAACTCACGCAGCTTAGCCACTTCTTCCTGCTTCTTAAGCATAGCGTTGATTTTCTCGCCGATGCCCTTCGCAGCCATACCCAGGTGGGTTTCAAGAATCTGACCGATGTTCATACGTGATGGAACGCCCAGCGGGTTCAGTACGATATCGACCGGCGTACCGTTCTCATCGTATGGCATATCTTCGATTGGGTTGATCTTGGAGATAACACCTTTGTTCCCGTGACGACCTGCCATTTTGTCACCAGGCTGGATCTGACGTTTAACGGCCAGATACACTTTAACGATTTTCAGCACGCCAGGTGCCAGGTCATCGCCCTGAGTGATTTTGCGGCGCTTAGCTTCAAGTTTCTTCTCAAACTCGTGCTTCAGCTCGTCGTACTGCTCGGCCAGCTGCTCCAGCTGGTTTTGTTTTTCTTCGTCGGTCAGGCCAAGTTCCAGCCAGCGCTCGCGAGGCAGCTTGTCCAGTTTGTCCGCTTCCACACCGCCGGAAACCAGCAGGTATTGGATACGGCTGAACAGGCCAGCTTCGAGGATCTGCAGTTCTTCAGACAGGTCTTTTTTCGCCTGCTTCAGCTGCATTTCTTCGATTTCCAGCGCACGCTTGTCTTTTTCCACGCCATCGCGGGTGAAGACCTGAACGTCGATAACGGTACCAGACACGCCGTTCGGTACGCGCAGAGAAGAATCTTTTACGTCAGACGCTTTCTCACCGAAGATCGCACGCAGCAGTTTCTCTTCTGGCGTCAGCTGGGTTTCACCTTTTGGCGTTACCTTACCAACCAGAATGTCGCCACCGGTCACTTCTGCACCGATATACACGATACCGGATTCATCCAGTTTAGAGAGCGCAGCTTCACCCACGTTAGGGATGTCAGCGGTGATCTCTTCCGGCCCCAGCTTGGTGTCACGAGACACACATGCCAGTTCCTGGATGTGGATAGTGGTGAAGCGATCTTCCTGTACCACGCGCTCGGAGACCAAAATGGAGTCTTCGAAGTTGTAGCCGTTCCACGGCATGAACGCGACGCGCATGTTCTGACCCAGTGCCAGTTCGCCCAGATCCGTTGAAGGACCGTCGGCCAGCACATCACCACGTTCAATTGGCTCACCCAGGTTCACGCAAGGCATCTGGTTGATGCAGGTGTTCTGGTTAGAACGGGTGTATTTGGTCAGGTTGTAGATGTCGATACCGGCTTCGCCCGGATACATTTCATCTTCGTTAACTTTGATAACGATACGAGATGCATCAACGTACTGAACGGTACCACCACGTTTCGCTACAGCTGTAACACCAGAGTCAACCGCTACCGCACGCTCCATACCGGTACCAACCAGCGGCTTATCAGCGCGCAGAGTTGGAACCGCCTGACGTTGCATGTTTGCACCCATCAATGCGCGGTTGGCGTCATCGTGCTCCAGGAACGGGATCAGTGACGCACCGACGGAAACCACCTGCTGGGTGGAAACGTCCATGTAGTCAACCTGATCGCGGCTGAACAGGCTCGATTCGCCTTTACTACGGCAGGTTACCAGGTCGTCTACGAAGTGACCTTCGTCGTCGAGGTTGGTGTTTGCCTGAGCGATAACGTAGTTACCCTCTTCGATTGCAGAGAGGTAATGAATTTCGTCGGTCACCACACCATCGCGCACGCGACGATACGGGGTTTCCAGGAAACCATACTCGTTGGTCTGTGCGTACACAGACAGCGAGTTAATCAGACCGATGTTTGGACCTTCAGGCGTTTCGATTGGACATACGCGACCGTAGTGCGTCGGGTGTACGTCTCGAACTTCAAAGCCTGCACGCTCACGCGTCAGACCGCCCGGGCCCAGTGCAGAAATACGACGCTTGTGCGTGATCTCAGACAGCGGGTTGTTCTGGTCCATAAACTGGGAAAGCTGGCTGGAACCAAAGAACTCTTTCACTGCCGCAGAGATTGGCTTGGCGTTGATCATATCCTGTGGCATCAGGGTATCCAGATCGCCCAGAGACAGACGCTCTTTCACCGCACGCTCAACGCGGACCAGACCTACGCGGAACTGGTTTTCTGCCATTTCGCCGACGGAACGGATACGACGGTTGCCGAGGTGGTCGATATCATCCACTTCGCCAATACCGTTACGGATACCGATGAGCTTCTTCATCACTTCAATGATGTCGTCTTTGCTCAGGATACCGGAACCTTCGATCTCGTCACGCATCAGAGAACGGTTGAACTTCATACGGCCAACCGCAGACAGATCGTAGCGGTCTTCAGAGAAGAACAGGTTCTCAAACAGGTTTTCGGCCGCTTCACGCGTTGGTGGCTCACCAGGACGCATCATGCGGTAGATCTCAACCAGCGCGCTCAGGCGATCGTTGGTTGGGTCAACGCGCAGCGTCTCAGAGATATACGGGCCGTGATCCAGGTCGTTGGTGAACAGGGTTTCAATACGCTTGTGACCGGACTGGCTCAGTTTAGCCAGCAGATCCAGTGACAGCTCCATGTTCGCCGCAACCAGCAGCTCACCGGTACCTTCGTCGATGTAATCTTTAGCGACGACTTTACCTGCGATGTATTCAACCGGTACTTCGATATGTGCAACGCTGTCTTTTTCCAGCTGACGAATGTGGCGCGCGGTAATACGGCGGCCTTTCTCAACGTAGACAGTACCGTTAGATTCGATATCGAACGATGCAGTTTCGCCGCGCAGACGCTCAGGGATCAGCTCCATCTGCAGCTTGTTATCGCGAATTTCATAAACCACTTTGTCGAAGAACAGATCGAGGATCTGCTCAGTGGTGTAATTCAGCGCGCGCAGGATGATGCTGGCCGGCAGCTTACGACGACGGTCAATACGGACGAACAGGTTGTCTTTCGGGTCAAACTCGAAGTCCAACCATGAACCACGGTAAGGAATGATGCGTGCGTTATACAGCACTTTACCAGACGAGTGGGTTTTACCCTTATCGCTGTCGAAGAAGACACCAGGGCTACGATGCAGCTGAGAAACGATAACACGCTCAGTACCGTTGATGACAAAGGTACCGTTATCGGTCATGAGTGGAATTTCACCCATGTACACTTCTTGTTCTTTGATGTCTTTAACTGTGCCTTCCGGCGCTTCGCGCTCGTAGATCACCAGGCGCAGTTTTACGCGCAGGGGTGCAGAATACGTGACGCCACGAATCTGACACTCTTTCACATCAAATACAGGTTCGCCTAAACGGTAGCTGACGTACTGCAGCTCAGAGTTACCGCTATAGCTTTGGATTGGGAATACGGAACGGAATGCAGCTTCCAGACCATACTGGCCTTCCGGATCTTGCTCGATAAACTTCTGGAACGAGTCAAGCTGGATAGAAAGGAGATATGGAATGTCCAAAACCTGTGGACGTTTTCCAAAATCCTTACGAATGCGTTTTTTCTCGGTATAGGAGTAAACCATTGGGTTCCTCAGCTCGCTGAAAAGTAGAACCTTTCTGTCCGTCCAGTGGGGACAGTTCATGCAACGCTGTTTTGTGTCGTGCAAAAGGCAGAGCACCTTTTGTAATACCTCTTTCTATCACGCTTAAATCATTTCATTGCTTTTGACTGGACAGAGGGTCCATGCAGGAAAGCAGTATATTAAGTCGTCGATAGAGAAAGATATTAAGCAAATCAATGGCTAAACAGTGTGAAATACCATTAATGCTTTAGAGCGCAAAAAGGCTGGTGACCAAAAAGTCACCAGCCATCAGCCTGGAACAACTTAAACCCAGGCTGCAACCTGAAAGGTTGGCTTATTTAACTTCAACTTCTGCGCCAGCTTCTTCCAGTGCTTTCTTCAGAGCTTCAGCGTCGTCTTTGCTGATGCCTTCTTTCAGGGCAGCAGGTGCAGACTCAACCAGGTCTTTGGCTTCTTTCAGGCCCAGACCAGTTGCGCCACGTACGGCTTTGATTACAGCAACTTTGTTAGCACCGATAGCTTTCAGTACAACGTCGAACTCAGTTTTTTCTTCAGCAGCTTCTACTGGGCCAGCAGCAACAGCTACAGCTGCAGCAGCAGACACACCGAACTTCTCTTCCATAGCGGCGATCAGTTCAACTACTTCCATTACAGACAGAGCTGCAACAGCTTCAATGATTTGGTCTTTAGTGATTGACATTTGTTGTTCCTAAAATTCAGAAAAAGTTTATACGTTAGCAAGTAAACGTGAAAAGAAAGGCTGATTAAGCAGCTTCTTTCTGATCGCGTACAGCGGCCAGAGTGCGAACCAGTTTGCCGGCAGCGGCTTCTTTCATGGTTGCCATCAGGCGTGCAATTGCTTCATCGTAAGTTGGCAGAGTTGCCAGGCGGTCGATCTGAGCCGCACTGATCAGCTCGCCTTCAAAGGCTGCAGCTTTAACCTCAAATTTTGCATTCGCTTTCGCGAACTCTTTGAACAGACGAGCAGCAGCGCCCGGGTGTTCCATAGAGTATGCAATCAAGGTTGGACCGGTTAACGTGTCTTTCAGGCACTCGAACTGAGTACCTTCAACGACGCGGCGCAGCAGGGTGTTACGAACAACACGCATGTATACGCCAGCCGCACGACCTGCTTTACGCAGTTCGGTCATTTTATCTACGGTAACGCCACGAGAATCCGCAACTACCGCAGACAGCGCGCCTTTGGCTACTTCGCTGACTTCAGCAACAATCGCTTGTTTGTCTTGAAGATTTAAGGCCATTAGCTTGTGCTCCTGGATTTGGGCCGGGGATGGATTTCCCCGGAACTCACTTCACTCATTTACCCGAAGGTATACGAGCGCTCAAACACGGTGAGCAGAATCCAGTTAAGAAAAATTCTTGTCGGTTCTGTCACCGTCTACGCAGGGTATTAAGTGATATCTTTCGCTATCACTCCTGCGGTCTTGGACGGAGGCCTGGATAAGGCCAGGCTCCAACCTAAAAATCTGTCGGTTCTGTATATTTACAGAACAACGGGCGTAAGATTCTAGATGAAAATTTCGCCCGCGTAAAGCAGATTAGTTAGCAGCAGCGTTCAGGCCAGCCTGATCGATTGCCACGCCAGCACCCATGGTGGTGGACAGGCTAACTTTCTTGATGAAAACGCCTTTCGCCTGTGAAGGTTTTGCTTTTTTCAGCGCAACCAGCAGGGATTCCAGGTTTTCTTTCAGTTTATCTGCATCGAAATCAACCTTACCGATAGTGGTATGGATGATACCGTTTTTGTCGTTACGGTAACGAACCTGACCCGCTTTAGCGTTTTTCACTGCTTCAGCAACGTTAGGAGTTACGGTACCAACTTTCGGGTTTGGCATCAGACCGCGTGGGCCCAGAACCTGACCCAGCTGGCCAACAACGCGCATTGCATCTGGAGATGCGATAACAACGTCGAAGTTCATTTCGCCTTTTTTGATCTGGTCAGCCAGATCTTCCATACCTACCAGCTCAGCGCCAGCTGCTTTAGCAGCTTCAGCGTTTGGACCCTGGGTAAATACGGCAACGCGAACGGAACGGCCAGTACCGTGTGGCAGTACAGTTGCACCGCGAACGTTCTGGTCAGATTTACGAGCATCAATGCCCAGGTTTACAGCTACGTCAACGCTTTCTACGAACTTAGCAGTAGCCAGTTCTTTCAGCAGAGCAACAGCTTCGTTGATGTCATACTGTTTAGTTGAATCAACTTTGTCACGGATCACGCGCATGCGCTTGGTCAGCTTAGCCATTTCTTAGTCCTCTACTACCAGGCCCATGGAACGAGCAGTACCTTCGATTGAGCGAGTCATCGCTTCAATGTCAGCACCAGTCATGTCCGCAGCTTTGGTTTCTGCGATTTCACGTACCTGAGCACGAGATACTTTACCTACTTTGTCTTTGTTCGGCTTGCCGGAACCAGACTTGATACCAGCCGCTTTCTTCAGCAGTACTGCTGCAGGAGGGGTTTTGGTAACGAAGGTGAAAGAACGGTCAGAATAAACGGTGATCACTACTGGGATCGGCAGACCTTTTTCCAGGGATTCTGTTTTTGCGTTGAACGCTTTACAGAATTCCATGATGTTAACGCCTTGCTGACCCAGAGCCGGACCTACCGGAGGACTCGGGTTTGCCATACCAGCTGAAACTTGCAGCTTAACGTAGGCTTGTACTTTCTTAGCCATGATAATTCCTCTGTTGGGTGATAACGCTCCATAACGGAGCTCCCCGTGATTAATATTTTACGCGCGAATATATCGACGCATAAAAACAAAAGGCGCGAAATTGTAGTGTAATTTCGCGCCTTTCGCAACCACCTGATAACGGCGATCGTATAAATTTTATGCCGCCTTTTAGAAAGCGGCTCAGGGTGAATCAATCAGCCCTTCTCAACCTGTCCGAAGTCCAGTTCAACCGGCGTTGCGCGGCCGAAGATAGAAACAGAAACTTTCAGGCGGCTTTTCTCGTAATCAACTTCTTCCACCACGCCGTTAAAGTCGGCAAATGGACCGTCGTTAACACGTACCATCTCGCCTGGCTCAAACAACGTTTTCGGACGCGGCTTATCACCAACCTGCTGCAGGCGGTTCATAATCGCATCAACTTCTTTGTCGCTAATCGGTGCAGGACGATCGGACGTACCGCCGATGAAGCCCATTACGCGCGGCACACTGCGCACCAGGTGCCAGCTGGCGTCATTCATCACCATCTGAACCAGTACGTAGCCCGGGAAGAACTTGCGCTCGCTTTTACGACGCTGGCCACCACGGATTTCAACCACTTCTTCGGTTGGAACCATGACATCGCCAAACAGCTCTTCCATGTTGTGTAACTTGATATGCTCACGCAGCGACTGTGCTACGCGGCCTTCAAAACCGGAAAACGCCTGAACGACGTACCAGCGCTTCTTTGGAGCTTCAGACATCTCAGAACCTCAGGCCAGTGATAAACGATACCAGACGGACCAGAATACCATCCAGTCCCCACAAAATCAGTGACATCACGGCAGTCACCGCGGCAACGATTAAGGTGGTGTGCAACGTTTCCTGACGAGTAGGCCAGATCACTTTACGAACTTCAGTACGCGCTTCACGAGCGAAAGCCAACGTTGCTTTACCCTTAGCGGTCAGCAGGGCAATGCCAGCTGCTGCTGCAATCAGTACAACGACGGCCAATGCACGCAGCGGTAATGTTACTTCACGATAGTAGTAGTTACCCACGATGGCGACAACCAGCAGTAACGCCACACCTAACCACTTTATCGCTTCCAGGCCGCGCCCGCTGCCTTGAGCTTCGGTATTAGCACTCATAACCAACCTGCCACAATAAATCAGAAACACTTTTGCCCCGGATTACGAGGCAACCGAACCGAATAATACTGTCATACCCGCAGGTATAGGCGTAACTCGGCATATTATGTATGACGCCGTGCTACAGAGCCTGCCTCAGCAATGATTATGAATCATAATCACAGATGAGTCAGGTTCTATGTTACAGCGTGCAAAAAGGGCATCAAATGATGCCCTCTTCATGTGCGTTGCGTCAAATGTTATCAGCGATTAAGCGATAACTTTAGCAACAACACCAGCACCAACGGTACGGCCGCCTTCGCGGATTGCGAAACGCAGACCATCGTCCATTGCGATTGGCTTGATCAGTTCAACAACCAGTTTGATGTTGTCGCCTGGCATTACCATCTCAACGCCTTCTGGCAGTTCGATGGTACCGGTCACGTCAGTTGTACGGAAGTAGAACTGTGGACGGTAGCCTTTGAAGAATGGGCTGTGACGGCCGCCTTCTTCTTTAGACAGAATATAAACTTCTGACTCGAACTTGGTGTGTGGCTTGATTGAGCCTGGCTTAGCCAGAACCTGGCCGCGCTCAACGTCTTCACGCTTAATACCACGCAGCAGGATACCACAGTTCTCACCTGCACGGCCTTCGTCCAGCAGCTTACGGAACATTTCAACGCCGGTACAGGTTGATTTCACGGTGTCTTTCAGACCCACGATCTCAACTTCTTCACCCACTTTAACGATACCGCGCTCTACACGACCGGTAACAACAGTACCACGGCCGGAGATGGAGAATACGTCTTCGATAGGCAGCAGGAACGGCTTATCAACCGCACGCTCTGGCTCTGGGATGTAAGAATCCAGGTGGCCGGCCAGTTCGATGATCTTAGCTTCCCACTCAGCTTCACCCTGCAGAGCTTTCAGCGCAGAACCGTGAACGATTGGGGTGTCGTCGCCTGGGAAGTCGTACTGTGACAGCAGGTCACGTACTTCCATCTCAACCAGCTCCAGCAGCTCTTCATCATCAACCATGTCACATTTGTTCAGGAACACGATGATGAATGGAACGCCAACCTGACGACCCAGCAGGATGTGCTCACGAGTCTGTGGCATTGGGCCATCAGTTGCAGCAACAACCAGGATTGCGCCGTCCATCTGAGCAGCACCGGTGATCATGTTTTTCACATAGTCGGCGTGGCCCGGGCAGTCAACGTGCGCGTAGTGGCGAGTCGGGGTGTCATATTCAACGTGAGAAGTGTTGATGGTGATACCACGTGCTTTTTCTTCTGGTGCGTTATCGATCTGGTCGAATGCGCGAGCAGAACCGCCGTAGGTTTTAGCCAGAACGGTGGTGATAGCAGCAGTCAGGGTAGTTTTACCGTGGTCAACGTGGCCGATAGTACCAACGTTGACGTGCGGTTTGGAACGTTCAAATTTTTCTTTAGACATCGCTTGTCCCTCTAAGACACGGATTAATCGGTGATATCACCACATCAACCAGGCATTGCCTGAATCGTTGAATTTTAATGCACAGAGAAGAAGCAGGGAGGGAGATTTTGAAAGTGGTGCTGATACCCAGAGTCGAACTGGGGACCTCACCCTTACCAAGGGTGCGCTCTACCAACTGAGCCATATCAGCACGGCTTGGAGCGGGCAGCGGGAATCGAACCCGCATCATCAGCTTGGAAGGCTGAGGTAATAGCCATTATACGATGCCCGCATCCTGGAACTCGGCTACCTGTTCTGTCTGTAGCTTGTGAACAACAGGAAAAAGCTTTCCTGCTACTCGAGTCAACAAGCATTTGCCTGCTAACTTTGACTGCGCTTGAGCTCAGTCGGAAATCTTGATGAACATACTCCTGGAGAGTAGCCATCGTTGCAGATAGACAATTTCTTGTCTTTCTGCTTTCGACTCAAAACTGAGAATCGAAATGGTGGTGGGGGAAGGATTCGAACCTTCGAAGTCGATGACGGCAGATTTACAGTCTGCTCCCTTTGGCCGCTCGGGAACCCCACCTGGGGTACTTGATGGTGCCGGCTACCGGAATCGAACTGGTGACCTACTGATTACAAGTCAGTTGCTCTACCAACTGAGCTAAGCCGGCATCAAGTGGTGCGCATTCTAGGAAGACCCGGCGCATGATGCAACAAAAATATTGCGATAAATGTTCTTATGCTCACTATTTGTGCAAAACCTCGCAAATTGGCCGTTAAATACAATAAATCAGTTCAATTAAGCAGCAAGAGGTTCTGTTTTTTGCTCCATTCGCATGGCCCACTAACAGAATATTTCAGTGCTTCTTTTTTAAAATTACCGACGATTTTTTCTCACTGAATGCACCAGCATGCCGCATCCGCACATTTTGTGTGCAATCTTACTGTTACTGGTTCGATGGGATGCGCCTGAATTCGCTATCTGCAGGCTGGAACATATTTTGCTTATCTTTAATGAACTAACCAGACCTATACCCCAGAGGAGGACTCGCATGAAAATAATGATGCTCACTGCCGCCACCCTGCCGGTTTATCGCAGTCAGTTAGCCGAATTGTTAATGGATGCTGTTGCTCACAATGCTCTGACTGACTATCAGCCCATCCAAAATCGTGAAGAGGCGGCCAGCTACTTCCATAGCCTGCGTGATGGATTAGCAAAGGGAGAAAGACTGCTCTGGGTGGCCTGCGACCAGAACGGTGTTGTGGCAAGCATACAATTGGAAATATGCGCACGCCCGGATGGCCGTAATCGCGCGGAAGTCCAGCAGCTGCTGGTTCATAGCAGGGCCAGGCGCAAAGGTGCAGGAAAACGGCTCCTCGCGGTGCTGGAACAGGAAGCAATACACCGTCAGCGCGGCCTGCTTTATCTCGATACGTTGGCGGGTACCCCCGCAGAGGCATTTTATCGCTCCCAGGGCTACAGTTGTCTGGGCGAGCTTCCAGATTATGCCTGCTTAGCTGAAGGCTATTACTGCCCAGCTGTGATTTATTACAAACGCCTGTTTCGGGTTAATCAGGTTGTGCGTCCGATTGCCAGTTAAAGTTATCATTTATGCGGGTGAGCTTGCGTTTGCACCCGCTGTACATCTTTTTTCCTTCTTATTGCTGCCCTTCTGATGTTAACCTCCTGCCCATTGTGTTCTGATTTAGCCCTCAGTACTAAAGCCTGTCTCCGAGTATTTCTCGTTGAAATAATATGGCTAACACACTGAAGGATAAACGATTGCTGGCAGAAGCATGTATATGAGCAAAAAAGATTCATTGTTAACTACGCCCTATTTGCAATTCAACCGTACTCAGTGGGCTGCGCTGCGCGATTCCGTGCCAATGACCCTGTCAGAGGATGAAATTGCCCAGTTAAAAGGGATTAACGAAGATCTCTCCATAGAAGAAGTTGCCGAGATCTACCTGCCGCTCTCTCGACTGCTGAATTTTTATATCAGTTCCAATTTGGGGCGTCAGGCAGTTCTTGAGAAGTTTTTGGGTACAAAAGGACAGAAAGTTCCCTATATTATTAGTATTGCAGGCAGCGTTGCAGTTGGTAAAAGTACCACAGCTCGCGTGTTACAGGCGCTTCTCAGCCGCTGGCCTGAGCACCGTAAAGTGGAATTGATCACCACTGATGGATTCTTACATCCTAATGCAGTCCTTAAAGAACGGGACCTGATGAAGAAGAAGGGTTTCCCTCTTTCTTACGATATGCACAGGCTGGTTAATTTTGTTTCAGAATTAAAATCTGGTGCTGCGCAGGTAACCGCTCCGGTCTACTCCCATCTTATTTATGATGTCATCCCGGACGGCGATAAGATCGTGCAGCAGCCCGATATTCTTATTCTGGAAGGGCTGAATGTACTGCAAAGTGGGATGGATTATCCGCACGACCCTCATCATGTCTTTGTGTCTGACTTTGTTGATTTCTCTATTTATGTCGATGCACCTGAGGATTTATTGGAACACTGGTACATCAATCGTTTCCTGAAATTCCGCCAGGGTGCATTTAGCGACCCGGACTCTTATTTCCATCATTATTCGCAACTTCCCGAGGAAGAAGCGGTAGGTATCGCCACACAGTTATGGAAAGAAATTAATCACTTAAATTTAAAAGAAAATATATTACCGACTCGTGAACGTGCCAGCCTGATTATGACCAAAAGCTTTGGCCATGCGGTCGATTTGGTAAGATTAAGAAAGTAAAAAAGGGGCAGTTAATGCCCCTTTTTATCCATTAAACGCTCAATGATTTGCTAAAGAATGATTCAGAGACGTGGTTGTTTTTAATGTTGTGGTCTCAATGAAATCTCACCGCCAACCCAAGATTTTTTGACACCATCCTGTTCAAGAATGAGCCCACCCTGCTGATCGATACCTCGCGCAATACCGAATATTTCCCGGTCGCCAATCAGTAATTTAACCGGCCGATCGATAAAGTTATCCAGTCTGGCCCAGCGCCCCACAAATGGCGTCAAGCCATCTTGCTCAAACTGAGCAAGCGCAGAACGCAACTTATTGACAATTCTTGCAGATAAAGCGTTTCGATTGACGGTGACTCCCGCCTCCTGCAGATTTATCCATCCCTGATTTATCGCTTCTGCGGCCGGTGCGCGCATCCCCAGATTAATCCCGGCACCGATCACGATTTGCGCTGCATCGCCTGTTTTACCTGTAAGTTCGACCAAAATGCCCGCAAGTTTACGATCTTCGAGATAAATATCATTTGGCCATTTGACACGAACATTAGCAGCACCGAGTTCCTGTAGGGCTTCGGCCAATACGATACCAATGACCAGGCTAAGGCCCATGGCGGCTGCAGGCCCCTGTTCAAGACGCCAGTACATGGATAAGTAGAGATTCACACCGAAAGGTGAGATCCACTGCCTACCTCGCCGGCCCCTGCCTGCCTGTTGGTACTCGGCAACACAGGCGTCTCCTGACTGCAGACGGTCCATACGATCCAATAAATATTGGTTGGTGGAGTCAATAACCGGAATGACGGCCAGGCGTCCGTTATCTAACTGGGCATTAATTTCGTCTTCGTTGAGTAATTGCATCGAAGAAGACAGGCTGTAACCTTTGCCCGTGACGGTGAAAACATCAATACCCCATTCTTTCAGCGTCTGGATATGTTTATTGATGGCAGCACGACTCATCCCCAACTGTTCCCCGAGCTGCTCGCCGGAGTGAAACTCGCCGTTAGCGAGGATAGAAACCAGCTTCAAAGGTACGGTATTATCTTTCATGCGAGTGCCTCCACTGCATTTATCTCGCCACTACTGGCAATAAACCGGACTTCAGGCTCAAGCCAGACATTAAATTTAGACGCTACCCGCTGGCGTACGATACGGGCCAGTTCGATGATGTCTTTCCCTGTCGCATCCTCACAATTTATCAGCACCAGAGCCTGCTTTTCATGTACAGCAGCCCCTCCCTGACGGAATCCTTTGAGTTCACATTGATCGATTAGCCAGCCAGCAGCCAGCTTCACCTCGCCGCTTACCTGCGGATAGAGCGGTATAGCTGGGTAGTGTTGCTGTAACTCAGCAGCAACCTTTGAACTGACTAATGGGTTTTTAAAGAAGCTACCCGCATTTCCTGTCACTTTAGGGTCAGGTAACTTACTGCGGCGCATATGGCATACCGAGTCAAAAACCTGACGTGGAGTGACCGTCTTTGGGTCCAGGTCTCGCAGGTCACCGTAGCTCAGTACCGGTTTCCAGACCTTTGGCAGGAGCAACCCAACAGCAACAATGGCAAAACCATCGCGGTACTGATGCTTAAAAATGCTGTCTCTGTAACCAAACTGACACTGTGCAGCCGTTAGCCTTAAGATGTGGCCATTGGCCAGGTTTATGACGTCAACATACGCACAAAGCTGTTCAAATTCGACACCATAGGCCCCAATATTTTGGATCGGTGCCGATCCTGCACAGCCGGGAATTAACGCCAGATTTTCTAATCCAGGCAGGCCCTTATCAAGCATCATCTCAACCAGCTGATGCCAGTTTTCTCCAGCGCCTATATGCAGCAGCCATGCGTCATTTTGCTCCTGGATCTCTATACCTTTAAGCCGATTAATAATCACCTGGCCAGAGAAATTCTCAATAAACAGCACATTACTGCCTTCTCCGAGTAATAACGTGGGCTCTTTTTTCCATTGGCTTAACTGCCAGGACTGGCATAACTGTTCTGCATTTTCAGCAACCGTAATAACAGCTGCTGCTGCTTCAAGAGAAAATGTATTCCAGGGTTTCAGAGAATTTTTCTGGCGGGACATATGACAGCCTTTACGAATTTAACTAACTGTAGTGTAACCGATCGACAGGAGGTGGGTTTAGGATTTTCTGGGGGCGACCACTATTCAAACATACGCTGGCAACCAAAATGAAAACATATTTTTTTACAAAATTCATGACTTCTTGTGCATGATTTTTAAGCGAGAGAGGAATGTAGATGCTTTAAAAGCCCATGTAATCATTCATTACAGGATGAACAGAGGCAAGAGCTGGATAGCATTACAGAGAACGTAGACCACTGGATTATAAAAGGGTCACTTCAGGCGGGATTCTGAACGGCGTAAACGCAAAAAGGCC